>DASUNK010000172.1:0-4075 GCA_036277195.1 Longimicrobiaceae bacterium
CGGAACACCTCGCGCAGGGCGCCGTACACCGGCCGCTCACGCGCGAGCCAGGTCGGCTCCTCCCAGGTGGCCCAGGTGAACTGCGCCACGTCGTCCGCGCGCCCCGAGGCGGGCCACCGGCGCCAGCGGCCGCCCTCGCGCGCCGCCGCCACGATGCGGATCCCCGGCACCGTTTCCGTCCCGAACTCGCCGGGGAGCTCGCCCGCGGCGGGGTCCTGCAGCACACGCCGCTGGCTGGGGTCGGTGAAGTTCAGCAGCATCCAGGGGATGCGCACCTCCAGCACCCCCACCGCGTCGAGCCGCTCCCAGAGGCCGTCGGGCGGGGCGCCGCGCCGCAGGATGCCGCGGTCGTAGCCGAAGCCGGCGAACTCGGTGCCGTCGCGCGCGAAGCGGCGGCGGTTGGTCACCACCCGCAGGGAATCGTACACGCCGTCCTCGTTGGCCCGGGTCCGGTAGGGGCGGTTGAAGCGCTGCTGCCAGCGTCCCTGGAAGAAGCCCGGGAGCGGATCGGCGATCTCCGGCGGCGGGCGCGGCGTCCCGCGGATGGCCTCCACCCGGTCCAGCGCGAAGGGGTTCGAGGGCGGATCGACCATCACCCGCACCTCGTCGCCCGCGGCGCGCAGGACGAACTCGAGCCCCACCGGGAGCCGCTCGTCCACCCGGCCCGGCCAGCGGAAATCGCCCGCCGCGGGGTCGATCACGTCGAACCCCAGCAGCAGCTCGTCGGGCATCCGCCCGGTGCCGCTCTCGAAGAGGAGCCAGAGGTACGCCTCGTCCGCCGCGGCGCGGAGGCGGCCGCCGTCGGGCGCGTGGTAGAGGGCGGGACGCTGCTGCCACGCGGCCCAGCGGGTGGCGACCGGACCATCCGGGTGGATCCGCCCCGGCTCCATGGCCAGCATCCCGTAGTGCTGCTCGGCGTCGAGCCGGTTCAGCCAGAGGCGGTTGCGCTCCAGCGGGATCTCGAACTCGATCACGATCCAGTTCTTCTTGAACCACTCGTCGATCCAGGCGAAGACGGCCCCGCCCGCCATCCCCGCCTCGGCGATCTCGCGGGTGAGGCGCGCGTCGATGGCCGCCATCTCCGCCTCCGTGTGCCCGCCGTGGTGCCACCCCTGCGGCTGCAGGTGCGCGCTGCCGATGCTGGCCGGCACCCCGTACTCCGAGATCACCACCGGCATCCCCGGGTGGTGCGCCTTCAGCCGGCGCAGGTAGCCGAAGTAGCTGGAGGGCCCCAGGCTGGAGCGCGCCCGGCCGTAGTCGGGGTCCAGCACCATGAAGTCCGGGTAGTACGGGTAGGCGTGGTAGCTGGCGAACCAGCCGGCCGGGAACGCGGCCGTGGCGCCGACCCGCGCGGCGTCGAGCCCGGCGGCGTCGTTGTCGTACTCCAGCGGCCGGCGGTCCACCCGCTCGCCGAGGGCAGCGCGGATGGCGATCTCCTCGTCCACGGTGGATTCGGTGGGGTGCGGCAGCGGGTCGAGCGTGGGCCAGTTGGTGTACGCCACCGGCCGCTGCGCGCGGTAGGTGCGCATCTCGTAGGCGACGATCTCCTCGCACGCCTTCCCCAGCCACGCGTCCATCGGCGAGCCGCCGCGGACGGCCAGGTAGCGACCCTCGAAGCCGCCGCGGCCGGCGCGGAGGCGGTTGAAGGCCACCACCGAGAACGGCTCCCACTCGCGCCCGATGATGTACGCCAGCACCCAGGGCGAGACGTCGGCGGTGTAGAAGCCGGAGGCGTGGCCGGGGCGCGGCGGCAGGTCCGCGCGGCCGTGCAGCAGGTCCACCACGCGGCGCATCTCGGCGAAGAAGGCCCCCTCCCACGCCGCGCCCTCGAAGTCGTCGTCCTCGGGGAGCTCCGTCCACACGCCGTGCACCAGCCAGAGCGGCGCCTCCGCGTGGGCCAGGTTCCACCCCCGCAGCGCCCGGTAGAAATGGGGCGGGTGGATGGTGTACACGCGCACCACGTTGGCCCCCATCCCCGCGATCTGCTCGATCCAGCGGGCGTAGGTGGCCGAGTCGGGGAACTCGCTGGGGTGCTTGCCGGGGAGCGCGGCGCCCAGGTTCACCCCCTTCCAGTAGAAGGGCTGCCACCCGCGCGCGGTGCGGACCTCGAAGCGGTCCCCGTGCGTGCGCGCGGGGTAGACGGGGGTGTCCGGGAGGACGAGGGGCGGCCGCTGCGGCGCCTCGCCCAGCCCCTCGGGGAGGCGGGCCAGGTGCTCCCGGGCCTCGGCGTTGCCGGGGTCCAGCCGCTGCACGCGGACGAAGGCGGAGCGCACCGCGGCCAGGTCGCCCTGGCGCCACGCCGCCAGCCCCAGCCCCACCAGCGCGTCCACGTTCCCGGCATCGCGGGCGGCGATGGCCTCGAAGGCCGCCCGCGCGCGCTCCACCTCGCCCGCGCGCAGGAGGACGTATCCCATCCCCGTCCCCGCGCCGGCGTGCTCCGGGCACAGCCGGAGCGCGGCCGCGAACTCGGCGCGCGCGGCCTCGACGTCGCCGGCGCGGTAGCGCACCCACCCGGCCTCGGTACGCGGGTTGCCGGCCTCCGGGCACGGCGGCTGGGCCGCGGCGGCGCTCAGCGGGAGCATGACGGCGAACACGAGCGGCAAGAGCTTCGAAGGCAGCACATTTTCGTTTCGCCCCGGTCCGGTGGTGGTGAAGCCGCGCCGCTCCATCTTCCCCCAGGCGCGGCTCCCGCGCAGGAAGCGCAGCATCCCGCGCAGCCGCCAGATCACCGTCAGCTGGCGGTAGCCCAGGTTCTCGAAGAGCGCCCAGACCACCAGCATCGCCCGGTCGCCCAGGGTGTGGTAGCGGTGGAAGTTCATCTCCTCCAGGATGAGCGCCATGAAGGTGAGCACCGCCCCCAGCCCGTACGCCACCAGGAAGTAGAGCAGCGCGAACGGCCAGTCGATGACCCCCAGCAGCAGCCCCAGCACCACGCCGGCCAGCCCCACCATCTCCACCACCGGCGCCAGCATCTCGTTGATGATGAAGTACGGGTACGCCACCATCCCCATCGCCCCGTAGCGCGGGTTGAAGAAGAGCCGCCGGTGGCGCCAGAGCACGTCGGTGAGCCCGCGCTGCCAGCGGTCGCGCTGGCGGCCCAGCACCGCGAAGGTGGCGGGCGCCTCCGTCCAGGCCACGGGGTCGGGGATGAAGTCCACCCGGTGCGGGCCCTTCTGCTCGTAGCCCCGGCGGCGCAGGCGCAGCACCAGCTCCATGTCCTCGCCCACGGTGTCGTGCAGGTAGCCGCCGGCGGCGATCATGGCGTCGCGGCGGAAGAGGCCGAAGGCGCCGGAGATGATCAGGTTTCCCCCCACCCGGTTCCACCCCAGCCGCCCGAAGAGGAAGGCCCGCAGGTACTCCACCACCTGGAACCCGGGAAGGGCCCGCCGCGGGACGCGCGTCTCCACCACCCGGGCGCTGCGCACCGTGGAGGCGTTGGCGATGCGGATGGTGCCGCCGGCCGCGATCACCCGGTCGTCGTCCACGAAGGGGCGCACCATGCGGATGAGCGCGTCCGGCTCGATCAGCGTGTCGGCGTCGATGGCGCACACCAGCTCGCCGGTGGCCAGGTTCAGCCCCGCGTTCAGCGCGTCCGCCTTGCCGCCGTTCTGCTTGTCGACCACCACCAGGTTGGGGTGGATGCGCGAGCGGTAGAGGGCCACCACCGGAGCGGAGGAGATGCGGCGCTGGAAGATCGGGTGGATCGGCTGCAGGTCGAACTGGTCCACCAGCACGGCCAGCGTCTGGTCGCTGGAGCCGTCGTTGACGACCACCACCTCCAGGTTGGGATAGTAGAGGGCGAGCAGGGCGCGCACGCTGTCGCCGATGGTGGCGGCCTCGTCGTGGGCCGGGGCCAGCATGGAGATGCTGGGCACCACGCGCGAGCCCAGCATCTTCCAGCGCGCCTGCCCGCGCGAGAGCAGCACGTGCTGGCGCATCTCCACGGCGGCGCTCGCCAGCAGGAGCAGGTACCAGCCGTTGACCAGGAGGAAGTAGGCCAGGATGGCCCACTCCATCCGCACCAGGACCAGGGTGGCGATCTCGCCCGCGCTCATCGCCACTGGTCCCGCTCGGC
>DASUNK010000173.1:0-3507 GCA_036277195.1 Longimicrobiaceae bacterium
CGAAGTGCGCCGGCACGGAGTCCGCGGCTTTTCGCACTTCGCACTTCGCACTCAGCACTTCGCACTCTGATGAACTGGCGCCAGGGCATCCACCGGTTCGTCCACCGGGTCGAGGAGAAGGTCGACGCGCACCGCCAGCGCCACGGGTGGCTGACGGGGCGCAACAAGCCCGCGCGCATCGAGGCGTACCGGGGCTACGGCTGCGCGGACCGCGCCTGGCTCAAGGGGCGCGTGCTGCGCGGCACCCCCATCCCCGCCGGCGAGGCCGGCGACAGCGTCTGGCTGAACCTGGCCAGCATGGTGCAGCGCTTCGAGAGCGACGAGGTGCCCGGCGCCCGGGTGCGCGTCCGCTTCTCCGGCGGCGAGCACGTGGTGACGGCCGACCACGAGGGCTACTTCGAGTGCTGGCTGGAGCCGCGCCCGCCCTTCGGCCCGGACCACCTCTGGCACGAGGTGGTGCTGGAGCTGGTGGACCCGCCTCCGCCGGAGGGCGAGGAGCCGCACCGCGCGCTCGGCCACCTGCTGGTGCCCCCGCCGCAGACCGCGTTCGGCGTCATCAGCGACCTGGACGACACCGTCATCCGCACCGACGTGACCTCCACCCTGCGGATGATGCGCACCGTCTTCCTGGGGAACGCCCGCACCCGCAGCCCCTTCCCCGGCGTGGCCGCCTTCTACCGCGCGCTGGAGAAGGGCGCCGGCGAGACTCCCTTCAACCCCGTCTTCTACGTCTCCAGCAGCCCCTGGAACCTGTACGACCTGCTCACCGAGTTCCTCACCGTGCAGCAGATTCCGCTGGGGCCGCTGATGCTGCGCGACTGGGGGATCACCCGCGACGAGCTCCTCCCCCGCAACAACGCGGAGTTCAAGTTCCACAACATCCGGCGCATCCTCGACCTCTTCCCCGCCCTCCCCTTCCTCCTCATCGGCGACAGCGGGCAGGAGGACCCGGAGATCTACCATCGCGTGGTGCACGAGTACCCGGACCGCATCCGCGCCGTCTACATCCGCAACATCAAGCCGCACCCCGAGCGGGTGCAGGCCGTCCGCCTGCTGGCCGCCGAGGTGGAGAAGGCGGGGAGCACCCTCCTCCTCACCGACGACACGCTGGCCGCCGCCCGCCACGCCGCCGAGCAGGGGTGGATCTCGCCCGCCGCGCTCCCCGAGATCGGCGAGGTGGCCCGGCAGGAGGAGAAGAAGCCGGTGTCCGCCGAGACCCGCCAGGCCAACCGCGAGCTGAGCACCACTCCGCCGGAGCAGGGGTAGGCGGGAAGCGCGAGGGACTGGCGCAACGGGGGCAACTCGAATACTATCATACCGCTACGGCTGTTTGCCGTCCCGCCGGTACCCCCGGTCCCTCTCCACATCCAGTGAGGCTGCGATGCTCACTACGCGTTCCCGCCGGACCCTCGGTACGCTTTCCGTCCTGCTGCTCTCCGGGGCCTTCGCGGCCGAGAGCGCCCAGGCGCAGATCGGCGCGCTGCGGCGCGCCGCGGGCCAGGTGGCCGGCCGGCTGAACCTCGACGCCGTGCTGCGCGGCGATCCGCCGATCACCACCAGCCTCCCGGACGCCCGCTGGGCGGTGGACTCGCTCGACAACTTCACCCCGCGCGAGGCGATGCGGTCGATGCTGACGCTGCAGCGCACGCCGAACGGCGGGTTCGTGCTGCAGCCGGGGTACTACGAGATGCACACCCAGAGCTACTGCCTGAAGGCCGGCACGCACGGCCCCGGCGGCGGCGACGGGTACCTCTTCGCCCCCACCCGGGGCCCGGCCGAGGACGCGGTGACCACCATCCTGCGCAACTCGGTGAACCACCCCGAGATCCACCAGCACGACGTGCAGACGCTGCTGTGGGCCATCATCGCCCGCGCGAAGTTCGAGGACCTGAGCTCGCAGCACAAGGCGACCGCCGCGCGGCTGCTCACCCCGCGCCAGCTGACCGCGCTCAACCGGACGGCGCTGGACTTCGTCCCCGGGCCCGCGCTGGACGCCGCGCTGGACAACGTGCCGCCGCTGGTGAAGCAGGTGATCCAGGCCGAGGCGCAGCTCCGGCAGCTCATGACGCAGCCGGGCACCACCTTCGAGCAGATGGAGCGCGTCGCGGTGCTGGCCGGGATGGCGCCGCTGGGCGAGGGGAGCCGCGCGGTGCCGAGCGGGCGCTGGAGCCTGCACCCGGACGGCTACTACGTGCGCTACATCCCGCAGGGCTACAGCCACACGGTCACCCAGATCTGGGTGCCGCAGGGGAGCCCGGCGGTGGGCAAGGAGTACGACCCGGCCACGCACATCGCCGTGCCGGGGAACACCTCGCGCCAGCGCCTCGTGCAGTCCGGCCGCGCGCACCAGCAGAGCTGAGCGCCGGCAGGATCGCACGCAAGAGGGCCGGCCCCGGCAACGGGGCCGGCCCTCTTCGTTCGGGACCCTTCCGCGGGCCGGCGCGGTACATTGCGCCCATGAACGCGCTCCCGCGTGTCCTCCTCCTGGCGCTCCTCGCCGCGCCGCTCGCCGCGCAGGACCTCCCCGCCCCCGGGCAGGTGGCGGAGCGGCTCACCGCGCGGGCGGACACCACGCAGGCCTACGCCCTCTATCTCCCCGCCGCCTACTCCGCCGACCGGACCTGGCCGGTGCTCTTCCTGATGGACCCGCGCGGCCGGGCGCTGGTGCCGCTGGGGCTCTTCCGCGAGGCCTCGGAGCGGCACGGCTTCGTGCTGATGAGCTCGTACAACACCCTCAGCGACGCCGACTCGGCCACGCAGATCAACGAGCGGGCGCTCACCGCCCTGCTGGAGGAGGCGCAGGACCGCATCGCCCTCGACCCGCGGCGGCTCTACCTGGCCGGGTTCTCGGGGACGGCGCGCATCTCCTGGTCGTTCGCGGATCGGCTGCGCCCGTACGTTGCCGGCGTGGTGGGCGTCGGTGCCGGGCTCCCCGGGAACACCGAGATCATGATGGCGGTGCTGCGCGACGCCCAGCCCTTCGCCTTCTTCGGGACGGCCGGCGAGCTCGACTTCAACCACGACGAGATGCGGGCGCTGGACGAGGCGCTCGACGCCACCCCGGTCCCGCACCGCTTCGTCTGGTTCGACGGCGGGCATTCCTGGCCTCCCGCCGCCGTGGCCACCGAGGCGGGCGACTGGCTGCACCTGCGCGCCATCGCCGCGGGGCTGGCCCCGCCAGATTCGCCCTTCGTGGCGGCGCAGCTCGCCGCGCGGCTGGAGCGCGCCCGCGCGCTGGAGGCGGAATCCCCCGCGGACGCGCTGGCCGAGTACCGCTCCGCGGCGGCCGACTTCGCGGGGCTGGGGGACGTCGGCCCCGCCCTCCGCCGCGCCGCCGAGCTGGAGCGGAGCGGCGCCGTCCGCCGCACGCTGGCCCGCCGCGCGGAGCTGGCCCGCCGGGCGCTCGAGTTCCAGGTGATCCTGCACGAGGTGCTGGCGGAGATCCGCACGGGTGAGGTCCCGCCGCCTGAGCGCGCGGCGGAGCGGCTGCGGCTCGCCCGGCTGCGG
>DASUNK010000174.1:0-6863 GCA_036277195.1 Longimicrobiaceae bacterium
CGGCGCGGCGCTCCACCCGCGCGGCGGCACGCGCCCCCAGCGCCGCCAGCCCCGGGGTGGCCAGCATCAGCAGCACGCTCACCGCGATGAAGAGCTGCGGCCCCGTCCCCTCCATCCCCGCCACCTGCAGCCCCGCCGCGCGCCCCTCGCGCTCCAGCACGAAGGAGAACTCGCCGATCTGCGCCAGGGTGAGCGCGGCGGCCGCCGCCACCGGCGCCGGGCGCCCGAGCGCCGCCACCCCGGCCGCGGTGGTGAGCGCCTTCACCGCCACCACCGCCGCGGCGCCCGCCAGCACCAGCGGGAGCATCCGCAGCAGGAAGCCCACGTCCAGCAGCATCCCCACCGCCACGAAGAAGGTGGCGCTGAAGAGCACCTGCAGCGGGAGGATCTCGCCCAGCGCGTGCTCGCTGAAGCGGCTCTCGCTCACCACCAGCCCGGCCAGGAAGGCGCCCAGCGACAGGCTCACCCCCGCCAGGCTGGCGAGGTACGCCGTGCCGAAGCACACCGCCACCACCGAGAGGAGGAAGAGGTCGGGCGAGCAGGTGCGCGCCACCGCGTCGAGGAGGGGCGGCATCAGCTTGCGCGCCCCCAGCAGCACGGCGCCCACGATCAGCACGGCGCGCCCCAGCTCCAGCGCGATCTCGCCCGCCGAGGCCGCGCCCCCGGCCAGCACCGGCACCAGCAGCACCATCAGCACCACGGCCAGGTCCTGGAACACCAGGATCCCCAGCACCACCTGGCCGGGCGCCTCGGCGGTCTCGCCCCGCTCGGAGAGGAGCTTGAGGACGATGGCGGTGGAGGAGAGCGACACCAGCAGCCCGGTGAACACCGCGTCGCGCCAGCCGGCGCCGATGGCCAGCGCCAGCCCCGCGGCGGCCGCGGTGGCGAGCGCCACCTGCACCCCGCCGCCCACGAAGACGGTTCGCCGGATGCGGACCAGCTTCTCCAGGCTGAACTCGATGCCGATGGTGAAGAGGAGGAGGATGACGCCCACCTCGGCGGTGGCGTCGACCAGCGCGCGGTCGCGCACCAGCCCCAGCGCGTTGGGGCCGATGACCACGCCCGCCAGCAGGAACCCGGCGATGGGGACCAGCCCCAGCCGCGAGGCGGCGTAGGCGATGAGGGCGCCGGCCACGATGACCGCGGCCGTCTCGGCGATGAACGGCGGGGGCTCGCCGGCCAGGAGGAGGAGCATCGGTGCCTACTGCCGCCGGAGCGTCCGCCCGGGGCTGACGAAGGCGATGCCGTGCGTGGCGGCGCTCCGGCGCATCGGTCGTCGTCCTTGGGAGAGGGAGGCTCGGGGTATCGCGCGCTCACCCCGAAGATGCGCCGCCGGGGCGCCGCGCCGCAACGGGCACGGCCCCGGACGGGAGCCGTCCGGGGCCGCGGGCCCTGCGCGCGCCGCCCGGGCGGGTTACTGCCGGGGGGCCGGGAGCTGGATCATGGGGACGGCGTTGCTGCTCACCTGCGGCATCTGCCCGTTCCACTTCTTGGTCATCTCGTACTGCACCAGCGTGGGGGTGATGCTCTGCGAGAGGAGGCGGTTGGCCTCGGCCTGCGCCCGCGCCTCGGCCAGGATGGCCATGGCGCGCCCCGCCGCCTTGATGCTGTCGCCCTGCGCCTGGTACATGTTCTTCTGCAGCTCGTTCTGCGCGGTGAGCGCCTGCTGCTGCATCACGTTCTTGGTGTTGATGGCCTCCATCACCGTCCCCGGCGCCCGGATCTCGTTCACCGTGAACTGCTTGACGATGAAGCCGTACGGCGCCAGCCGCTGCGTCAGCAGCGCCTGCGTGCGGGTGACCACCTCGGCCTTCTTGGGCCCCAGCATGTCCGCGATCGGCTCGCTCCCCACCACCTCCTGCAGCGCCTGCCGGATCGACTGCTTCATGTAGCCGTGCTGGATGGCGGTGATGTCCGTGCGGAAGGTGCTGTACAGCACCGGCGTCCGCGACGGGTCCAGCTCGAAGGAGAGCGACACGTCGAGCGAGACCGGCTGCCCCTCCACGCTGTTGACGTTGATCTCCTCGTTCCCCTCGGAGCCGTCGGTGCTGCCGCGGGTGAGGATCAGCGTCTGCATGTAGACGGGGTACTCCTCGATCCCCGTGGTGAGCGGGTTGCGGAAGTGCAGCCCCGGCCCCAGCGGCGTCCGGTCCACCCCGCCGCCCAGCTTGTGGATGACGATCCCCACGCTCCCCGGGCTGATGTAGACGAACATCGTGGGGATCGCCACCAGCAGGACGAGCCCCGCGATCAGCAGCGGCATCTTCCCCCTGAACCGCCGCAGCGGGTTGCCGATGCTCGGCGTGCGGATCTTCCCCCGGGGGACCTGAAAGGTGGTGGACATAAGGAGCCTGCTCCTCTGGGTGGCGTCGGTTGGCCGGGACGGGTGCCCCGGACGGGCGGGAGTACGGAGGGCGGGCCTGCCGGGTTTCGGGGCGCGGCGGGCGCATGCCGTTGCAATCTAATCGCTTCCGGCCTTCGTGTCTCCCCCGTACTCGCCGGCGATGCGGCCGGGGACGAGCGTCCCCCGCCCGAAGCGGGAGCGCAGCCGGTCCGCCGCCGCCGAGAGCGCGCGGTCGCGCTCCGTCTCCAGCGAGGGGAGGGCGAAGAGGGTGAGGTCGTCCTCCGCTTCGGCCGACAGGCGCGAGACCCCCACCCCCAGCAGGCGGACGCCGCCCCCGCGGCGCTCCCGCAGCTCGCGCAGCAGGGGGAGCGCCACCGCGTAGATGGCCCGGTCGGACTCCAGCGGGTCCGGCACGGTGCGGCTGGCGGAGCGGTCGGTGAAGTCCGCGTAGCGCACGCGCACGGTCACGGTGCGCGCCCGCAGCCCCTCCGCGCGCAGCGAGGCGCCGGTCTCGGTGGCCAGCATCAGCAGCTTGGCCTCGAGCTCGGCCTCGTCCACCAGGTCGCGGGGGAAGGTGCGCTCGTGCGAGACGGACTTCTGCGCCGGGCGGGCGTGCACCACGGCGTCGTCGCGGCCGCGCGCCAGGTGCCAGAGCCAGCGCCCGCGCGACTCGCCCACCCACGCCACCAGCGTCTCCTCGTCGAGGGGGAGGAGGTCGGGCACGCGGGTGGCGCCGCGGCGGCGCAGCGCCTCGGCGAAGGACGGGCCCACGCCGGGGATGTCGGCCAGGTCGAAGCGCTGGATGAACCCAGCCTCGCCGCCGGGGGGGACGACGCACACTCCCATCGGCTTGTTCACCGAGGCGGCCATCTTGGCCAGGGTGCGCTGCGTGGACGCGCCGATGGAGAGGCTGATGCCGGCGCGCTCCATGACGGCGGCCTGGATGCGGCGGGCGGTCTCCTCCAGCGGCTCGTGGTGGTAGAGCTCCTCGGTGCCGGTGAGGTCCAGGTAGAACTCGTCCACGCTGGCGGCGTACACCACGGGGGAGAACTCGTCGAGCACGGCGCGGACCTCGGCGTGCTTGCGGCGCACCATCTCGCCGGGGACGGGGCGCACCACCGCCTGCGGGCAGAGCCGGACGGCGGAGGCCATGGGCATCCCCGCGCGGATGCCGAAGCGCCGGGCGGCGTACGAGGCGGAGGTGACCACGCCGCGCCCGGTGGGGGAGCCGCCCACCAGCACCAGCTCGGCGCGGCCGGCGCCCTCGGGGTCGGCGAGCATGGCGCAGCGCACGAAGTACGAGTCGCAGTCGGCGAGGAGGATGCGCCGGTGGCGCTCGGGGTGGGACATGCGGGGCGTGGCTCCGGGTGCCGGGTGCGCCTCCAAGATAGAGGCCCCGGAGCCGGCGCGGTATCTGGCGAAGCCCCTACTTCGGCGCGCGGACGCGGCGGTAGCGGTAGCGCGGCTTGATGCGGTAGTTGAGATACCGCCCCGCGGACTGCGCCCGCAGCAGCGACGCGTACTCGCCCTCGGGCACCCCCAGGTACTGGTACACGCCCCCGTTCAGGAACTCCACCTCCAGCGTGTGCGTCCCCTGGTCGTAGCCCACGCTGCCGATGCTCGAAGAATCCACGTGCTCCCGTTGCATCTCCTCTCGCTCCGCCGGCTGGGATTCGCGGTTTGGCCCGGAGCGTTCACGCTGTTCACGTTCCGTACCAGCCGTTCACCCCGTGCACTTCCGCGCGCGGAGCGGGCGCGACCACGTTGGAACTCATTCGGAGCGAAGGACTTCCCGCATCTTGACAGGGGGGCGCGGGAGGTGCACACTTCTTCGCCGGCTCGCCATCCGTTCCTGCTCGATCCCACTCCCGGCCGCCGTACCCCCACTCCCGCAGGAGGTCTCCGCCCATGAAGTTCCGTCCCTCTCCCCCGCTCCGCGCCGCCGTGCTGGGGCTGAGCGTGCTGCTGGCCGCCGCGTGCGGCGGCGGCGACGAGGCCGCCGAGCCGGACGCGCAGGTCTCTGACGTCGCCGAGGCCGCCGAGGGCACCTCCATCACGCCCACCGAGCGCGAGCTCGCCAGCTTCCGCGCCCCGGCCGACAGCGTGATCTCCCCCGACCAGGTGGAGCGCTACCTGAAGACCAGCCTCCTGCAGTTCGACTACATCCGCGACGAGGCCAAGGGCTTCCACGAGCGGGCGGCGAAGATGGAGGAGCGCAGCGACAAGGGCGGCGTGCTCTCCGGGCTGCGCAACATGGGCGAGGCGATGAGCTTCATCACCGACTTCGGCAACGTGGTGGGCGGCAGCTTCGTGCGCGCCGCGCGCACCCAGGGGTACAACCCCGCCGAGATGGAGTGGGTGCGCGAGCGCATGGGCGAGGTCAGCGGCTACCTGATGACCAAGCCGATCCAGGAGAGCTCGATCCAGGCCGCGCAGCAGATGCGCGCCACGGCCGAGCAGCTCCGCCAGCAGGTGCAGGCCGGGCAGCAGGTCGGCTACACCGAGGCGGACATCGAGGAGATGATCCGCAACGCCGACAACGCGGAGCGCGACGCGCGGGCCGCCGCCAACCCGTCCGGCGCCGTGGCGCGCAACCTGGAGGTGCTGCGCCGGGCCCGCGGCAACGTCACCGAGCCGATGTGGAGCAGCGTGGGCATCGCCAGCGGCGCCGGCGGGCTCCTGGCGCTCAGCGGCCTCTCCAACCCGGCCGACACCACCGCCCAGCGCCAGCTCGACGAGTTCCGCCGCCTCTACACCGACGCGCTCGCCAACCGCGTGTCGCCGGGGATGGAGAACAAGCCGGCGGAGCAGCCGCAGAACTGACCTTCCCCCGGCGGAAGCAAACACGAACGGGAGACGCGCACCGCGTCTCCCGTTCGCGTTTTCGATGGATCTCCCTCAGCGCTCGAGGGTCCGCACGCGCAGGGGGATGCGGCTGGCCCCCGGGAGGGTGCCGAAGTCGTCCGGGTCGAGCCGCGCCACGTCGAAGCTGCCGCCGGTCACGTCGATGGTGTCGCCGTCGATGGTCCCCATCCGGAAGCTGAAGCTCCCCGCAAGCCGCTCGCTCCCCTCGGTGGTGAGCTGCATCCGCCCCGAGACCAGGAAGAAATCCGCGTCCGCCGTCTGCCCGCCCGTCTCCGGGTCGACGGTGAGCCCCAGCGAGAGCCGGGCGTCGAAGGCGCACCCCCCACCCTCCACGCGCAGCGCGTCGCAGACGATCTCGCTGCGACCCGGGCGGTCCATCACCAGGGTGAAGACGTCCGAGACCTCCGCCGAGACGGCGCGGTGCCCCAGGATCCCGAAGAACTCGCCCGGCCCGAAGAAGCCGGTGAAGTCCACCCCCACCACCCAGTTCTGCCCGTCGGCGGCGGTGGGCCCGGGAAAGGGGCCGCTCACCTGGAAGGAGCCCGCCTGGTCGCCGGCGTAGGTGAACCCCAGGACGTGTGCCGGGGTGCCGCCGCTCCCGGTGCCGTCGCCCTTGCACGCGGGGGCGGCGAGGAGCAGGACGCCCAGCGCGGCCGCGCGGAGCCGGTCGTGTTGCCTCTGCATGCTTCTCCGGAGGGATGGAAGGGAACTCGTCATGGGTGATAGGGGAGGACGAGCGTGAACGCCGCGCCCCCCGGGGGAACGTTGCGGGCCACCAGGTCGCCGCCCATGGCGCGGGCCAGCCGCCGCGAGATGGCCAGCCCCAGCCCGGTCCCCGGCTCGCGCTTGGTGCGGACGGCGGCGCCGAGCTGCAGGAACTCCTCGAAGACGGCCTCCTCGCTCCCCGCGGGGAGCCCGGGCCCCGTGTCGCGCACCTCGATCCAGCTGCGCCCGTCGTCCACCCCCGCGCGCACCGAGACCGTTCCCCGCTCGGTGAACTTCACCGCGTTGGAGAGGAGGTTCACCAGGATCTGGCGCACGCGCGGCGGGTCCACCCGCAGCACGGCGTCGTCGTAGCCGCCGATCTCCAGCCGCAGCTCCAGCCCCTTGGTCTGCGCCTGCGGCTCCACCGCCACCATCGCCTCGCCCACCAGCTCGCCCAGCCCCACGCTCTCCAGGTGGAACTCCAGCCGCCCCGCGTCGAGCTTGGCCAGGTCCATCACGTCGTTGAGCAGGGTGGAGAGCTGGCCGGAGATCTGGTAGATGCGCTCCACCATCTCCTGCTGCTTCTCCGCCAGCTCGCCGAAGATGCCGTCGGAGAGGAGCTCGCTGTAGCCCAGGATGGCGGTGATGGGGGTGCGCAGGTCGTGGCTCATCGCCGAGAAGAAGCGGTCGCGCCGCAGGGCGGCCTGCCGCATCTCGTCGTAGCGCGCGGCGTTGCGGAAGGCCACCGCGGCGCACTCGGCCAGCTCCTCCAGCAGCGCCAGCCGCGGGGCGTCGGCGCGGCCCGGGGCCTCCCACCCCACCAGCAGGGCGCCGAACACCTCGCCGTCGTGGCGGAGCGGCGCCACCAGCGCCGAGCCCACCCCGGCCGAGGGGGGGAGCACCCGCTCCGGGTCCAGCCCCCCGGCGCCGTCCGCCGCCACGGCCAGGG
>DASUNK010000175.1:0-5149 GCA_036277195.1 Longimicrobiaceae bacterium
AGCCCCGAGAGGTCCACGCCGCGCTCGGCGAGGAAGTGCAGCGCCTCCATGGGATAGTCGTCGCCGACCACGCCCACCAGCTGCACGGGGCAGAAGAGCGAGGCGGCGGCGGAGAAGAAGGTGGCGGAGCCGCCCAGGGCGTCCTCGGCCCGGCCGAAGGGGGTCTCGACGGTGTCGAGGGCTACGCTGCCGACAACGAGAAGGGACATCGGGCCAGTGGAATGGGGTGATTGACTTCTAGTCCTGAGTCCTAAGTCCTGAGTCCTGAGTCGATCCTGTTCCGTACTTAGGACTTAGGACTCAGGACCGCTGTTTCTTCCTCGGCCTCGGCGCGCTCCATCCGCTCGGGCGCGGAGATGCCCAGCACCGCCAGCCCGTTGCGCAGCACCAGCTGCACGGCGCGGGCGAGCACCAGCCGCGCGCGCGTGGTCTCCGGCGGCACCTCCGCGCCGATCACCCGCAGCGCCGGCTCGCGGTTGCCCAGGTGGTACCACGCGTTCACCGCGCCCGCCACCTCCTCGACGTAGGCGCAGACGGCGTGCGGCGCATGGTCCTCGGCGGCGCTCTCCACCACCTCGGGGAAGCGCAGCAGCAGCTTCACCAGCTCCGCCTCCTCCGGGTGCGAGAGGAGCGCGAGGTCCGCGGCCGCCGGATCGATCTCCTCCGCCTCCACCCCCGCGCGGCGGAAGATGGAGGCCATGCGCGCGTGCGCGTACTGGACCTTGTAGACCGGGTTCTTGTCCGACTGGTCCAGCGCCAGGTCGATGTCGAAGGTGAGCTGCGACTCCACGCGGCGCATCAGGAAGAAGTAGCGCGCCACGTCCACCCCCACCTCCTCGTACAGCTCGCGCATGGTCACGTAGTCGCCCGCGCGCTTGCTGAACTTCACCTCCTCGCCGCCGCGCACCGCCAGCACCATCTGGTGCAGCACGTACTCGGGATACCCCTCCGGCAGCCCCAGCGCCCGCACTCCCGCGCGCACGCGGGTGACGGTGCTGTGGTGGTCCGAGCCCTGGACGTTGACGACGCGGCGGAAGCCCCGCTCCCACTTGTCCAGGTGATAGGCCACGTCCGGCAGGAAGTAGGTGGGGAAGCCGCTCCGCTTCACCATCACCCGGTCCTTGTCGTCGCCGAAGGCGGTGGTGCGCAGCCAGACGGCGCCCTCGTGCTCGTAGACGTTCCCCGTCCCGCGCAGGCGGCGGACGGTCTCGTCCACCTGCCCCGAGGTGTAGAGCGACGACTCGAGGAAGAAGTGGTCGAAGCGCACCCCGAAGCCCTCGAGGTCGCGGTTCTGCTCCGCGCGCAGCCGGGCCACGGCGAAGCGGCGCATGGCGTCCTTCGCCTCGGGCGAGGCGTCGCCGCGCCAGCGCGCGCCGTGCTCGGCCGCCAGCTCGCGGGCGATCTCGCCGATGTACTCGCCGCGGTATCCCTTCTCGGGGAAGGGCACGTCCTCGCCCACCGCCTGCTGGTAGCGCGCCCAGACGCTCTCGGTGAGCTGGTTGATCTGCTCGCCGGCGGCGTTGTAGTAGAACTCGCGCTGCACCGTCCACCCGGCCCATGCCAGCAGCTCGGCGATGGCGTCGCCGAGCGCGGCCTGGCGCCCGTGCCCGATGTGGAGCGGCCCCGTGGGGTTGGCGGAGACGAACTCCACCATCACCGGCCGCCCCGCGCCCGTCTGCGAGCGGCCGTAGCCCTCGCCGGCGCGGACGACCGCCGCCAGGCCGGCGGCCAGGTAGTCCGCGGCCAGGCGGAAGTTGATGAAGCCGGGGCCCGCCACCTCGGCCGAGCTAATGCCGGCGCGCGCGGGGTCGATGCGCGCCGCCAGCGCGTCGGCGATCTGGCGCGGCGGCCGGCCGAGCGGCTTCGCCAGCGTGAGCGCCACGCTGGTGGCCCAGTCGCCGTGCTCGGGGTTGCGGGGGCGCTCCAGCACCACGGCGTGCCCCTCGGGCGCGCCGAGCTCGCGCAGGGCGTGCTCGATCTCGGCCCTCAGCTGATCAACCGCCATCTCACTCGCTCTTCGGACCGCTGGACTTCGGCTCGGCGGCAGGCTTGGGCGCGGGCTTCGCCTCGGCCGGCTTGGCCTCGCCGCCCTTCCCCTTCCCCTCGCCGGACACGGGCTTCTCGGCCTCGGCGGACTTCTTGTAGCCCTCGCCGCGATAGTCGGTGATGTAGAAGCCGCTCCCCTTGAACAGCAGCCCGGCGCCCGCGGAGAGCCTGCGCTCCGCGGCCGCGCCGCAGGCGGGGCACTCGGCCCCCGGCTCGTCGGACATCTTCTGGAACTTCTCGAACTCCGCCCCGCACGCGGGACAGCGGTACTCGTACGTGGGCATCTCGGTCCGTATCCAATCCCCTGCCAATCGGTCGCAAACCCGACAAAGCTAACCCGCCGCTGCACGGGCTGCAACGGCGGGTGCATACACCACTTGGCCCGCGCGGCTCAGTGCCGGTGCGCCGGAGCCGGAGAGGACCTGGCCGCGGTCCCGTTTCCATCCTCCGCCGCCCCCAGCAGGAGGACGTTCGCCATCATCCCCAGGTCTTCATGCCCCAGGATGTGGCAGTGATAGACGAACGGGCCCGCCGTGGCCGGCCGCTCGTACAGGAAGCGGATGACGGTCCTGGACCGGGGAGGAAGGTTCGCCGTGTCCACCCGGTAGTTCGGGGTGAAGCGCTCCCCGTCCATGGAGAGGACCACGAGGTCCCCCTGGTGGATGTGGAAGATGTGCCAGATGACGGCGAGGTTCTCGATGGTCCACTCGTAGACCTGGCCCACCCGCAGCTCGCGCATGATGACGTTCGGGTCATAGGAGGCCCCGTCCACCCGGAAGGCGACGTCGAACGTGACCGTCTGCCGGATGACCGAGTCCGCCGCGAGCAGGCGTGCAATGAGCGCCTCCTCGCGCGGGTCGCCCCCGCTCCGCTCGGCCAGCGTGGGAGCCCGGCGGGCCGGCGGCGCCGGCACCACGTAGACGCGCGCCAGGTAGAGGGTGTCATCGTGGAAGTGGGTCTGGACCTGGGGGTCGGAGACCAGCAGGTGCTCGCCCGGCGTGTCGAGCTTGACCAGGATCTCGAACCGCTGCCCGGGCCCCAGGAGCATCGAGTCCTCCTCGACGATGGGCAGCGCGCCGCCGCGGCGCCGGACCACGTTGCCGTCGCGGGCGATCACCTGGAACTTCACGTTCTTCCCCTGCGGATCGCGCACCCGCAGCCGGTAGAAGGTGCCCGAGCTGATGTTGGCGATGCGCCAGAACTGCGCCTGCCCCTGCTGCAGCTCCGGCAGCTCCACGCGCGGCTGCCCGTTGACGAGGTGCATCGGCTCGTCCACGCCTTCCGGCGCGTAGGCCTTCAGCATGAGGAAGAACTCCGGGGCTGCCTGGACGGCCGGACCGAAGTGGCGCCGCGGGTTGCCGATGTTGATGACGCCCGACATGCCGCCGGCCACCTGCGGGTCGCTCACGCCGTGCGGGTGCGGGTGGTACCAGAAGAGCCCCTCGGGATGGTCGTCGGGGAGCCGCATCTGGAACTGGTACGAGCTGCCGGGCAGCACGTGGATCATGGTGACGTTGTCCGCGGGCGGGAGGGGCGAGACCGCGAACCCGTGGAAGTGCAGGTTGGTCCAGTTGTCCTCCGCGGCCGGCATGGCGTTCACCAGCAGCAGGTTCAGCGAGTCGCCCGGCTCCAGGTCCAGCACGGGCGGGGTGATGAGCCCGTTCAGGAGGTTGGACTGGTAGGTGGCCCCGGCGACGGTCACCTGGCCGGGGATGGCGGTCAGCGTGGTGGTGAGCGTCTTCGTGGCGGAGTCGGACGACACTACCGGGGGCGGCGTGTAGCGCGTCCACTGGACGGGTGCCTGCTGCGCCGCGGCGTGGGGGACGGCGCCGAGGAGCGCGGCGGCGCAGGCAGCCGCGCGGAAGGCATGGATCGGACGCATGAATGGGCCTCGGGATCGATAGGGTTCATGAAGAAGGCACAGCAAACCGACCTGCACGGCGAAAGTGCGGGCGGACGCACACGCGGAGGCGCACGGCTCGGCGGTCGCAGCATGGTTCTGGGAAAGGCCGGAAGGGGTCGGGATGGCGGACCCCCGCATGCGCGCCGCGGCGGGGAGGCCTCCGCGGTGACTCGATCGCTACCATGGTAGGCGGCCGGCCCTAGCTACACAAGTATGTCGTTAAACAAGCGAGGGAGGTGGCTGCGGCTTCCCCTGCACGCGACGGCTGCATTAGAATGCAGATACACCCATCACATTTCCCTCTAGCGGAGGTAGAGCCATGAAGAAGCTGAAGCTGGCCGTCGACGACCTGGTGGTGGCGACGTTCGAAACCGTGGCGCTGAAGGAGTGGAAGGGGACGGTCGACGCCAACGAGGAGGAGATGATCACCGGCACCTATCCCACCTGCACCACCTGCAAGCCCACCATCGTCGGCACCTGCTGCACGCCGATCGACTGAAGGGACATGGCTCACACGGAGGACACGGAGGACTTATCGCTGGCCCGCCATTCCTCCGTGACCTCCGTGTCCTCTGTGTGAGACTCGTTTCCCTCACGCCGGCCGGTACACGCCCCACTCGGCGCGCAGGGCGTCGCTGATCTCGCCCAGGGTGACCCGCGCCTTCACCGCGTCGATGATGCGCGGCATCAGGTTCTCCGTGCCGCGCGCCGCCGCGCGCACCGCCTCCAGCCGGGCGCGCACCTCGGCGTCGTCGCGGGCGGCCTTCATGCGGCCGAGCTGCGCGCGCTGCGCCGCCTCCAGCGCGGAGAAGTCCGGCTGCCCCAGCTCCACCGGCTCCTCCTCCTCGGCCTGGAAGCGGTTCACCCCCACGATCACCCGCTCGCCCGCTTCCACCGCCAGCTGGTGCTCGTAGGCGGCGCGGTGGATCTCCTCCTGCATGAAGCCGATGGCTTCCGCGGCCCCGCCCATCTCCTCGATCTTCTCCAGGTATCCGCGCGCTTTCTCTTCCAGCGCGGTGGTGAGCGCCTCCACGAAGAAGGAGCCGGCCAGCGGGTCCACCGTCTCGGCGGCGCCGCTCTCGTGTGCCAGCACCTGCTGGGTGCGCAGCGCCAGCGTGGCCGCCTGCGCGGTGGGAAGGGCCAGCGCCTCGTCGTAGCCGTTGGTGTGCAGGCTCTGCGTGCCGCCGAGCACGGCGGCGA
>DASUNK010000176.1:0-2198 GCA_036277195.1 Longimicrobiaceae bacterium
CCACCATACGCAAAAACGGACGGTGCAGTCACTATCCGGCTTGCTGGTCGTCAGCGTGGCTCTTGCGCCTCCGGATCGGCGGGCGTATGATGTGAATGAGAATCGTTCTCAATCATCTTTCAACGCTCCTCCGTACAAGATCGTGAGACTGCTCTCCCTCCTCGGGGCATGCATCGTCGGCGGTACTCCCGCCGTGGCCCAGGCTTCCATCCCCGCGCTCCTGCATGCGGCCGCACCGGCGCAGCGCGACACGACTGCCGCCCTCCGCTTCGACATCCCGTCCCAGCCCCTTCCCGACGCCCTGCGCGCGTTCGCGTGGCGTGCCGGCGTCCGCGTGGAGCTCGATGCCCGCGCGGCCGCCGGGGCACGCTCCCGCGCGGTGTCCGGCACCTTCGCGGCGCCCGAGGCGCTGCGCCGGCTGCTGGCCGGCACCGGGCTGTCGGCGCGCTTCGAGGGGAACCGCGCCCTCGTGCTCCGCGGCGAGGCGGACAACTCGGTGGTGTACGCGCTGACGCCGCTGACCGCGATCGGCGAGCGGAACCGCGGGTACGCGGCCTCGCGCACCACCAGCGCGACCCGGACCGACACCCCGCTGCGCGACGCGCCGCAGGCGGTCAGCATCGTCACGCGCGACGTGATCGCCGACCAGGCGATGCAGGGGATGGGCGACGTGGTCCGCTTCGTCCCCGGCGTGACCATGGGGCAGGGGGAGGGGCACCGCGACGCGCCCACCATCCGCGGCAACAGCTCGACCGCCGACTTCTTCGTGGACGGCGTGCGCGACGACGCGCAGTACTTCCGCGACCTCTACAACGTGGAGCGCGTGGAGGCGCTGAAGGGTCCCAACGCGCTGGTCTTCGGGCGCGGGGGGGGCGGCGGCGTGCTGAACCGCGTCACCAAGGAGGCGGAGTGGACGCCGGCGCGGGCCTTCGCCGCCGAGGGCGGGTCGTTCGAGCATATGCGCGCCACCCTCGACGTGGGGCAGGGGCTCGGGGCGGGCGCCGCGGCGCGCGTCAACGCGATGTACGAGGACTCGGAGGGCTTCCGCGACCGCTCGGCGCTGGAGCGCTACGGGGTGAACCCGACGGTGGCGCTGGCGCTGGGCGCCACCACGATCCGCGCGGGCTACGAGCTCTTCAACGACGAGCGCAACGTGGACCGCGGCATCCCCTCCTTCCAGGGACGCCCCTCCGACGCGCGCACCACCACCTTCTTCGGCAACCCGGACCTGAGCTTCTCCACCCTGCGCCTCCACGCTGCGAACGCCACCGTGGAGCACGAGCGGGGCGGGCTCACCGTGCGCAGCCGGACGCGCTTCGCCGACTACGACAAGTTCTACCAGAACAGCTTCCCCGGCGCGCTGAGCGCGGACGGGTCGCAGGTCACCCTCTCCGCCTACAACAACGCAACGGACCGCCGCAACCTCTTCAACCAGACCGACGTGGTCTTCGGGGTGGCGACGGGGGCGGTGCGGCACACGCTGCTGGCGGGCGTCGAGCTGGGGCGGCAGGAGACGGAGAACTTCCGCAGCACCGGCTACTACAACGACGCGACCACCACGGTGACGGCGCCGTTCGACGCGCCGACCATCACCACCCCGATCGTCTTCCGCCAGAGCGCCACGGACGCGGACAACCGCACCGAGGCCACGGTGGCGGGCGTGTACCTGCAGGACCAGGTCGAGCTCTCGCGCCACCTGCAGGCGGTGCTCGGGCTGCGCTTCGACCGCTTCGGCGTGGACTTCCACGACAACCGCAGCGGCGCCGGCCTGGAGCGCGAGGACGACCTGGTGTCGCCGCGCGCCGGCCTGGTGGTGAAGCCGGCCGAGCCGGTGTCGCTCTACGGGAGCTACAGCGTGTCGTATCTCCCCAGCTCGGGCGACCAGTTCAGCTCGCTGAGCGCCACCACCCGGACGCTGGAGCCGGAGCGCTTCACCAACTACGAGGTGGGCGCCAAGTGGGACGTGCGCCCGGCGCTCTCGCTGGCGGCCGCCGTGTACCGGCTGGACCGGACCAACACCTCGGCCCCCGACCCCGACGACCCCGCCCGCACGGTGCAGACGGGGAGCCAGCGCACCACCGGCTTCGAGGCGACGGCGACCGGGAACCTGACCTCCGCCTGGCAGGTGGTGGCCGGCGTGGCGCTGCAGAAGGCCGAGATCACCAGCACCACCTCGGCCGCGCCCGAGGGGCGCGCCG
>DASUNK010000177.1:0-6353 GCA_036277195.1 Longimicrobiaceae bacterium
GGGCGCGCCTCCGGCGAGCGGCGGGTGTGGGACAACGAGAACCTGGTGGAGAGCCTCCCCGGCGTCACCCTGCCGCTCACCTACAGCATCGCGCGGCACGCCTTCGGGCACCTCCTCGTGCAGCACTGCCTGGCGCTGGGCGCGTCTCCCGCAGCGGTCGAGGCCGACCGCGACGCCTTCCGCGGCCTGGTGGGTCTGGTGCGCGGCCGCGCGTACTACGACCAGGCTCGCATGCAGCGCATCGCCGACCTCGTCCCCATGATCAGGCTGGGCGTGGCGGAGGCGGTCACCGCCGCGACGCCGGCGCCGGAGGGCCTGTCGCCGGAGCTGATGCCCGCCGCGCGCGCCCTTTCCCTCCCGGTCCAGCTGCTGCGCGACACGGCGCGGGGGGAAGGCGCGCTGGAGGCGTTCTACGCCCGCGCCCGCGAGGTGCTGGACCCGCTGACCGGCGCCGCGTTCACGGGGATGACGCTCGACGAGCTGCGGGGCGTGTACGACCGCGTCGACCGGGGGCTGCTCCGGCACTGGGGCGGCCCCATGCTGAACGATGCCCTGATGAAGAACTGGATGGGCGTCCTGCAGCACCTGGCGAGGAGCTGGGTTCCCCGCGTCAACTCCCTCGTGCTGACGAACCGGCTGGTGGCGGGCGGCGGCGGCCTCGTCTCCACCGAGCCCGTGCGGCGGCTGGTGGAGCTGGCGCGCGGGGCCGGGGAGGACCCGCGGCTCCGCGCCCTCCTGGCGAGCGACGGCGCGTCCGAGGAGGTCTGGGAGGCGATCACCTCCGCTCCCGCGTACGCCGGCGCGGCGGCCGGGCTGCGCGACTACCTGGCCCGCTTCGGCGACCGCTGCGCCGACGAGCTCAAGCTGGAGGCGCCGAGCTTCGCCGACGACCCGGCGGCGCTGGTGCATGCGCTCCGCGCGTACGCCCTGGCGCCGGCCCCCGTGTCCGGCGACGGCGGGGCCGGGATGCGCGCCGAGGCCGAGGCGGTGGCGCGCGAGCGGCTGGCGCCGGAGCACGAGGCGCCCTTCTTCGCCGTGGTGGAGCTGGTGCGGCGGCTGACGCGCGAGCGCGAGAACACGCGCTTCGAGCGCACCCTCGCCTTCGGGGTTCTCCGCCGCGTCTTCCAGTCCATCGGCCGCCAGCTCGCGGAGGCCGGGGCGCTGGCGGGCCCGCGCGACGTCTTCTATCTCACCGCGCCCGAGGTCTTCGACTGGCTGACGGGGCACTCGGCGTCGGGCGACCTGCGCCCGCTGGTGGCCGCGCGACGGGCGGAGTTCGAGGCGTACGAGCGGATGCCGGACCCGCCCCCGCGGTTCGCGACGCACGGCCCGCCCGCGCTCTCGCCGCTGGAGCCGCTGGAGGCGCTGGAGGGGCCGGGCGCGCCACCGGCGCCGGAGGGTTCGCTGCGCGGCACCGGGTGCTGCCCGGGCATCGTCCGCGCGCCCGTCCAGATCGTGCGAGATCCTCGCAGGGCCGGGCCGCTCTCCGGGCGCATCCTGGTGGCCGAGCATACGGACCCGGGGTGGACGCTCCTCTTCCCCGCGGCCGCCGGGGTGCTGGTGCAGCGCGGGAGCATTCTCAGCCACGCCGCCCTGGTAGCGCGGGAGATGGGAGTTCCCTGCGTGGTCGGCATCCCCGGCCTGCTGGACGTGCTCACCGACGGGGAGTGGGTGGAGATGGACGGCGCCACCGGGCTGGTCCGCCGCCTTGCAACTGCCTCCCCGAGCGTTTCCGCGGCGAAGTAAATCCAGTAACAACCATCGAGCTGTGCGACGCGCCGGCCGACTCCTCGGCCTCGGGCGCGTTCGTGTCTTCCGAGGGTCTCGCGGGCGGCGCCCGGGCGCGCAAGATTGTGGCGGCGGAGCGGGTAACGGTCTCGCCAACCCGGGAGGCGCCGACGATGTCCGACGCAGGCACGCCGCAGGACGGCCGTGTGCACTTCGGCGGCGACGACCCGCGGGCGGAGTTCATCCGGGCGGCGGTCGTCCCGCGCGACCGCGGGCACGCCACCGGGACGCTGGAGCGCGCCGAGGCGATCCTGGCGGCCCATCCCGAAATCGCCGGCAGCGACGTCCACACGGCGGCCATCCTGGGCGACGACATCGGCGTGCGCCGCTTCCTGGCGCTCGACCCCGCCGGCGCCACGGCGAAGGGCGGCCCCTACGGGTGGGACGCGCTCACCCACCTCTGCTTCTCGCGCTACCTGCGGCTGGACCGGTCGCGCTCGGCGGGCTTCGTGCGCGCGGCGGAGGCCCTGCTCGACGCGGGCGCCAGCGCGAACACCGGGTTCTTCGAGGAGAGCCACCAGCCCGAGCCGGAGTGGGAGAGCGCCCTCTACGGCGCCGCGGGCGTCGCTCACCACCCGGAGCTGACGCGCCTGCTGCTGGAGCGCGGCGCGGATCCCAACGACGAGGAGACTCCGTACCACGCCCCCGAGGGCTGGGACAACGCCGCGCTGCAGGTGCTGGTGGAGAGCGGCAAGCTCAGCGAGGCGAGCCTGGCGACCATCCTGCTGCGCAAGGCCGACTGGCACGACTATGCCGGCATCCGCTGGCTGCTCGAACAAGGAGTAGACCCCAACCTGCCGACGCGCTGGGGGAAGACTCCGTTCCACAACGCCGTGCTCAGCGACAACTCCCTCGCCATCCTCGAGGCGATGCTGGACCACGGCGCCGACCCGTCGCTGGAGACGCACGGGAGGTCGGCGGTGTCGATGGCCGCGCGGCGGGGGCGGGGCGACCTGCTGGAGGCGCTGGAGCGGCGCGGCCTTCCGGCCGAGCTGCACGGCGCCGAGCGGCTGATCGCCGCGTGCGCCCGCGGCGACGCGGAGGGCGTGCGCGACCTCGCGGCGCGGGAGCCCGCGCTGGTGCGCGAGGTGGTGGCGGAGGGAGGGACGCTGCTGGTGGAGTTCGCGGGCGTCGGCAACACGGAGGGCGTCCGGCTCCTCCTCGACCTGGGCGTGGACGTGGCGGCGCCCTACGCGCAGGGCGACGGCTACTTCGGGATCGCGAAGCAGAGCACCGCGCTCCACGTGGCGGCCTGGCGTGCGCGCCACGCCACCGTGCGGCTGCTCGTCGAGCGCGGCGCGCCCGTCGACGCGCGCGACGGCGAGGGACGCACGCCGCTGGCCCTCGCCGTCCGCGCGTGCGTGGACTCGTACTGGAGCGACCGGCGCTCGCCCGAGTCGGTCCGGGCGTTGCTCGACGCGGGCGCGTCGCCGCGCGAAGTCCCCTATCCTTCCGGCTACGCCGAGGTCGACGCGCTGCTCCGTCCCTGATCTCCCCCCATCACACCCCTCCACCCCGAGCCATGACCCGCACCCTCTCCTTCCGGGACCGCCTGCGCTACCGCTTCGACAACCTGATGGCGAAAGGGCCGGCGGCGCTCATCGCCTGTCTCTTCCTCGTCTCCGTGCTGATGGTCGCCGCCGTCTCGGCGGCGGTGGTGGCGGCGGGAATGCAGGGGCAGCTGGGCGACGACGACGCGGGGTTCCTCGACGTGGCCTGGGCCGGGCTCATGCGCACCCTCGACGCCGGCACCATGGGCGGCGACCAGGGGAGCTGGCCCTTCCTCTTCGCCATGCTCACCATCACCCTGGGCGGCATCTTCGTGGTGAGCACCCTCATCGGCATCCTCACCACCGGGATCGAGGGGAAGCTCGAGGACCTGCGCAAGGGCCGCTCGTTCGTGGCCGAGACGGGGCACACCGTCATCCTGGGATGGTCGCCGCAGATCTTCACCGTGGTCTCGGAGCTGGTGCAGGCCAACGCCAACCAGCGGCGCGCCTGCATCGCCGTGCTCGCCGAGAAGGACACGGCGGAGATGCTGGACGAGCTCCAGGCCCGCGTCCCCGACACCGGGCGCACGCGCATCGTCTGCCGCACCGGGACGCCGATCGACCTGGCCGACCTGGACCTGGTGAACCCGCAGGGGTCGCGCTCCATCATCGTGCTGGCCCCCGAGGGGGAGGACCCGGACGCCTACGTCATCAAGACCATCCTGGCCATCACCAACGGCACCGGGCGCCGGGCCGAGCCGTACCACATCGTGGCCGTCATCCGCGACCGCAGGAACCACGAGGTGGCGCGGATGGTGGGCGGCGACGAGGTGCAGCTGGTGCTGGCCGCCGACCTGATCGCCCGGGTGACGGCGCAGACCTGCCGCCAGTCCGGCCTGTCGGTGGCCTACACCGAGCTGCTCGACTACGGCGGCGACGAGATCTACTTCAAGGACGAGCCGGGGCTGGCGGGGAAGAGCTTCGCCGAGGCGCTCATGGCCTACGAGGACTCGGCGGTGATCGGGGTGCGCTTCCGCGACGGGCGGATCCAGCTCAACCCGCCGATGGAGACGCGGCTGGAGCAGGGGGACCGCGTCATCGCCATCTCCGAGGACGACGACACCATCCGCCTCTCGGGGATGGCGGACCCGCCGGTCGACGCGTCCGCCATCCGGACGGCACAGCCCCGCCCGCAGGCGCCGGAGCGCACGCTGGTGCTGGGGTGGAACGAGCGGGCGGCGGCCATCATCGGCGAGCTGGACCACTACGTGGGGCCGGGCTCCACCGTGCTGGTGGTGGCCGGCGGGGGGGAGATCGACTTCGCGCCGCGCACCGCCACCGGGCTGGGGGAGCGCACCTTCGACCACCTCACCGTCTCCTTCCAGCGGGGCGACACCACCGACCGCCGCACCCTCGACGCGCTGAAGGTGGAGGGATACGACCACATCATCGTGCTGAGCGGGGCGGAGTGGAGCGGCGACGGGGCGGCGCCGCAGCTGGACCCGCAGCAGGCCGACGCGCGCACCCTCATCACCCTGCTGCACCTGCGCGACATCGCCGACCGCGCGGGGCTGGACCTGGCCATCGTCAGCGAGATGCTGGACGTGCGCAACCGCGAGCTGGCGCAGGTGACGCGCGCCGACGACTTCATCGTCAGCGACAAGCTCATCAGCCTGATGCTCTCGCAGATCTCGGAGAACCGGGAGCTGGCCGCCGTCTTCCAGGACCTCTTCGACCCCGAGGGCGCGGAGATCTACCTGAAGCCGGCGGCGGACTACGTGGAGCCGGGGCGGGCGGTGAGCTTCTACACGGTGGTGGAGTCGGCGCGGCGGCAGGGGCAGGTGGCCATCGGCTACCGGCTGCAGGCGCAGGAGTTCGACCCCGAGCGCTCGTACGGCGTGCGGCTCAACCCCAGGAAGTCGGAGCCGGTGACCTTCGCGGCCGAGGACCGCGTCATCGTGCTGGCCGAGGAGTAGGGCGCGGCCCGGTCCCCAGCACGTAGGCGGCGAAGAGCTCGTCGAGCACCGTGGCGGGGTCGCGGCAGAGGCCGCCGTGCACGGGGCCGGGCTGGAGCACGTCCGAGCGGGGGGCGGTGAGCCAGTGGAAGCGCTCGGACTGCGGGGCCAGCGCCACGGGGCCCGCCTCGGGGCGCCCGGCGCAGAGCGCCTCCCAGGCGCGCAGGTAGCGGGCGAGGAGCTCCGCGTCCACGTCCGGCACGCGCGCGGCCAGCGCCTCCGGCTCGGTGAGCAGCCGCGCGCCCAGGAACTCCTCGGTGCGCGCGTGCAGCACCACGCCCACCGGCACGCAGGTGCCCAGGTACGGGTGGGGCACCGCGCGCACCACGGCGAAGTCGTAGGCGATCCAGCGCGGCTGCGTCTCCACCTCTCCCCTCCTCCTCAGCGGCGGGCGCGCAGCCGCGGCCGCGGCGCGGTCCGGGCCTGCTCGCGCGCGGCGAGCGCCTCGGCCACGAAGGCCCGCGGCGGCCGCAGGCGCAGCGCCAGGTAGTCGCGGTAGCGCCGGCGCGCCGCCTCCGGCGAGGGGAAGTCGGCGGCGAGCGCCGGGTCCGCCAGCAGCCCGTCGGGGAGGGCGGCCAGCACCTCCTCCACCACCGCGCCGGTGAGCGCGGCCGCCAGCTCCGCGTCGGCGGCCTCCAGGTCGCCGGCCAGCGGGAGGAGGACGTGCTCGCGGACGAGGGGGAAGGGGGTGCGGGTGCGGGCCTCGTCCACCGCCGGCCAGTTGTGCTGCGCGTAGAGGGCGGCGCCGTGGTCGATGAGCCAGGGCCGGTGGTCCCACACCAGCAGGTTGGGGTTGCGGGCGGTGCGGTCCGGGTTGGTGAGGAGCGCGTCGAGCCACACCACGCGCGCCGCCAGCTCCGGGGAGATCAGCGAGCCGGCGGCGTGCGCGTCGAAGTTGAAGGCGCCGTCCAGGTAGCGCAGCCCCACGTTGACGCCGTGGCTGCCGCGGAGGAGGTCCTGGATCTCGGGGTCGGGCTCGCTGCGGCCGAAGGTGGGGAGGACCTCGATCAGCGCCAGCTCCGGGGTGGGGAGGCCGGCCGCGCGCGCCAGCAGCCCCACC
>DASUNK010000178.1:0-2381 GCA_036277195.1 Longimicrobiaceae bacterium
CGCGCTCCGCCGCGCGCTCACCGAGCTGGTGCGCCGCCACGAGCCGCTGCGCACGACGCTGCCGGCCGTGGACGGCGTCCCCGTGCAGCGGATCGCCCCGCCCCCGGCCGGCTTCGACCTGCCGGTCGCCGACCTGCGGCACCTTCCCGGGGGCGAGCGGCGGGCCGAGGCCAGCCGCCTGGCGGCCGAAGCCTCGCGGCACCGCTTCGACCTGGCGCGTGGGCCGCTCTTCCGCGCGTCGCTCGTCCACGTCGCCGACGACGAGCACCGCCTCCTCCTCAACCTGCACCACGCCATCGGCGACGGGTGGTCGCTGGGGGTGCTGCTGGAGGAGCTCTCCGCGCTCTACGGCGCCTTCTCGCGCGGCGAAGCGTCGCCGCTGCCGGAGCCCGTGCTGCAGTACGCGGACTACGCGGTCTGGCAGCGCGAGCGCCTGTCCGCCGACGCGCTGGAGCGGCAGGTGGCGTTCTGGCGGCGCGCGCTGGCGGGCGCCCCGGCGCTCCTGGAGCTGCCGACCGACCGTCCCCGGCCGCCGGTGGAATCGCACCGCGGCGCGGTCGAGGGCCTGGTCATCTCGTCGGAGCTGACGGCGGAGGCGAACGCGCTGGCCCGCCGCGAGGGCGCCACGCTGTTCATGGTCCTCCTCGCCGCGTTGGACGTGGTGCTCGGACGCCTGGCCGGGCAGGAGGACGTCGTGGTCGGGACGCCGATCGCGGGGCGGACGCGGGCGGAGACCGAGCGGATGGTGGGGCTCTTCCTCAACTCGCTGGCGCTGCGGACCGACCTCTCGGGCGACCCGAGCTTCCGCGAGCTGCTGGGGCGGGTGCGCGAGACCACGCTGGACGCGTACGCGCACCAGGAGCTCCCCTTCGAGCGGGTGCTGGAGGAGGTGCGTCCCGAGCGGAGCCTGGCGCACGCCCCCGTGTTCCAGGTGATGCTCAACCTCGCCAACTTCCAGCGTGGCGCCTTCCGCGGCGACGGCCTGGAGGTGGCGGAGGCCGAGGCCGGCTCGGGCGGCGAGGTGTCCAGCAAGTTTGATCTCACGCTGTACGTGCGGGAGCGGGACGGGAGGATCGTCGTCAACCTGGTCTACGCCGCCGACCTCTTCGACGCGCCGCGGATGCGCGAGCTCCTGGCGCAGCTCGAAGGGGTGCTCCGCCAGGCCGCGGCCGCGCCGGAGACCCGCGTGGGCGCGCTGTCGCTGGCGACGGAAGCGGCGCAGGGCGTCCTTCCCGACCCGGCACGGCCGATCGAGGCCGAGGCCTGGCACGGGGCCGTGCACGAGACGTTCGCCGCCCACGCGGCGAAGTCTCCGGAAGCGCCGGCGATCTCCGCTGCGGCAGAGACGTGGACGTACGCCGAATTGGACGCGGCGGCCAACCGCATCGCGCACCGGCTGATCGACGGCGGGGTGCGGCCGGGCGACGTGGTGGCCGTCTACGCGCACCGCTCGGCGGCGCTCGTGCGGGCGCTGCTGGGCGCGTGGAAGGCCGGCGCGGCGTTCGCCGTCCTCGATCCGGCGTATCCGCCCGCTCGCCTGGCGGCGCAGGCCGGCGCGGCGCGTCCCGCCGCCCTGCTGCGGATCTCCACCGCGGGGGAGGTGCCGGCGGAGGTGGCCGCCGCGCTCGCGGAGAGCGCCCGGCTCACCGTCGTTCTGACGGCGGACGGGAAGGACGGAGGGGATGGATTCCCCTCCGCCGCGCCGGCCGTCTCCGTGGGGCCGGACGACCTGGCGTACGTCGCGTTCACCTCGGGGACCACGGGCGCACCGAAGGCGATCGCCGGGACGCACCGGCCGCTGGCGCACTTCTTCGGCTGGTACGCGCGCGAGCTCGGACTGTCCGCGGGCGACCGCTTCTCCCTCCTCTCGGGGCTGGCGCACGACCCGCTCCTGCGCGACGTCTTCGCCCCGCTGGCGGTGGGGGGGAGCATCGCCATCCCCGACGCGGGGGAGATCGGGACGCCGGGGTGGCTGGCGGGGTGGATACGGGACGAGGGGATTACCGTGGCCCATCTCACCCCCGCGATGGGGCAGCTCCTGGCGACGGGGACGGGGGATATACAGCTCCCCGCGCTGCGCCTCGCCTGCTTCGGCGGAGACGTGCTGCGCGCGGGAGACGTGGAGCGGCTGCGCGCCCTCGCGCCGAACGCGGAGGCCTTCAACTTCTACGGCGCCACGGAGACGCCGCAGGCCATGGGCTGCTTCCGCCTCCCCGCCGACCTGGCGGCGGTGGGCCCGGCCGTCCCCGTGGGCCGGGGGATCGAGGGCGTGGACCTGCTGGTCGTCACGCCGTCGGGAACGCTGGCCGGAATCGGCGAGCTGGGGGAGATCGCCGTCCGCACCCCCTATCTGTCGCGCGGCTACCTGAACGACGCGGAAC
>DASUNK010000179.1:0-10488 GCA_036277195.1 Longimicrobiaceae bacterium
CGCAGCGAGCTCTTCGTGTCGGCGCGGGCCTCGTGCCGCTTCGCCGGCGCGCTCGGGACGGACGGCTTCGAGCTGGTCGCCGCCACCGAGCTGATCGCCGAGTTCCCGGAGGCCGGGAAGCCGTAGCACGGAAGAGGGCGGAGCCGCTCCGGCGGCGCCGCCCTCATGCTCCGGCACGGGCGCGATGAATCGTCGATGAATCGCGCCCCTACGACTCCTCGCCGTCAGGGCCCGCATCCTCCTCGTCCTCCTCGTCGGTCAGCCCCACCTCCTCCTCCAGCGCCACCGAGGGCACCATCTCCTGCGCCTCCGGCGTGGCGGTGGAGATCGGCTCCGGCTCCTCGTTCTCGCTCACCACCCGGGCCACGTCCATCACCGCGTCGGAATCGGCCAGGTTCACCAGCCGCACCCCCTGCGTGTTGCGGCCGATCACCCGGATGCCGCTCACCCGCTGCCGGATCACCACCCCGTCGCGGGTGATGATCATCAGCTCGTCCGTGTCGAGCACCTCCTTGATCGCCACCACGCTCCCCGTCTTCGGCGTCATGCGCAGGTTGATCACCCCCTTGCCGCCGCGCCGCTGCAGGCGGTAGTCGTCGATCAGCGAGCGCTTCCCCATCCCCGTCTCGGTGACCACCAGCAGGGTGTTCCCCGGCTTGGCCACCACCATCCCGATCACCTCGTCGCCCGCCGAGAGAGTGATGCCGCGCACCCCGGTGGTGGCGCGCCCCATCTCGCGCACGTCGGTCTCGTGGAAGCGGATCGCCATCCCCTGGCGGGTGGCCAGCACCACCTCGCACCCGCGGTCGGCGGACTCGACGGAGATCAGCTCGTCGCCCTCCAGCACGTTGATGGCGTTGAGCCCCACGCGCCGCGGGTTGCCGTACGCGGAGAGCGCCGTCTTCTTCACCACCCCCTGCCGGGTGGCGAAGATCAGCGAGCGGTCGTGCGAGAACTCGCGCACCGGCACCAGCGCGGCGATCTTCTCGTCCGGGCCCACGTTGAGGAGGTTCACCACCGGCTTCCCCCGGCTGATGCGCGAGCCCTGCGGGATCTCGTGCACCTTCAGCCAGTAGCACTGGCCGTCGCGGGTGAAGAACATCAGGTAGTCGTGCGTGCTGGCCAGGAAGAGGTGCTCCACCCAGTCCTCTTCCTTGGTGGCCATGGCGGAGACGCCCTTGCCGCCGCGGGCCTGCGCCCGGTACATGGCCACCGGGACGCGCTTGATGTAGCCCTGGTGGCTGACCGTGATCACCATCTCCTCGTCGGCGATCAGGTCCTCGATGGAGAGCGAGGCGGTGTCGCCCAGGATGTCGGTGCGCCGCTCGTCGCCGTACTTGTCCGCCACCTCCTGCAGCTCGTCCTTGATGATGCCGTAGCGCCGCTCGCGGTCGGCCAGGATGTCGTCCAGGTCCGCGATGGTGGCGCGGATCTCGGCCAGCTCCGCCTCGAGCTGCTCGATCTCCAGCCCGGTGAGCCGGGCCAGCCGCATGTTGAGGATGGCGTCGGACTGGCGCGTGGTGAGCCCGAAGCGCGTGCGCAGCCGGTCGCCCGCCTCGTCGGTGGTCTCGGAGCCGCGGATGATGGCGATGACCTCGTCGATGTGGTCGACGGCGATCTTGAGCCCCTCCAGGATGTGCTCGCGCTCGCGCGCCTTCTCCACCTCGAAGCGGGTGCGCCGCACCACCACCTCGTGGCGGTGGTCGACGAAGTGCTGCAGCATGTCGCGCAGCGGCAGCACCTTGGGCACGCCTCCCACCAGCGCCAGCATGATCACGCCGAACGTGCTCTGCATCTGCGTGTGCTTGAAGAGCTGGTTCAGCACGATCTGGGGGATGGCGTCGCGCTTGAGGTCGATCACCACCCGGATCCGCTTGTCCGACTCGTCGCGCAGGTCGCTGATCCCCTCGATCTTGCGGTCGCGCACCAGCTCGGCGATGTGCTCGATCAGGCGCGCCTTGTTGACCATGAAGGGGACTTCGGTGACGATGATGCGCTCGCCGCGGCCGTCCTCGCGCTCCTCGATCTCGGCGCGGGCGCGCAGCAGCACCCGGCCGCGCCCCGTCTCGTACGCCTCGCGGATGCCGTCGCGCCCGTAGACCACGCCGCCGGTGGGGAAGTCGGGCCCGCGCACGAACTGGCGCAGGTCATCGACGGTGGCGTCGGGGTGGTCGATGAGGTGCACGCACGCCGCCACCACCTCGCGCAGGTTGTGCGGCGGGATGTTGGTGGCCATCCCCACGGCGATGCCGCTGGAGCCGTTGACCAGCAGGTTGGGGGCGCGGGCCGGGAGGACGGTGGGCTCGGTGAGCCGGTCGTCGAAGTTGGGGACCTCGTCGACGGTGTCCTTGTCGATGTCGGCCAGCATCTCGGTGGCCAGCGGGGCCAGCCGGGCCTCGGTGTAGCGGTACGCCGCCGCGCTGTCGCCGTCGATGCTGCCGAAGTTCCCCTGCCCGTCCACCAGCGGGTAGCGGAGGGAGAAGTCCTGCACCATGCGCACGAGCGAGTCGTAGACGGCGGTGTCGCCGTGCGGGTGGTACTTGCCGAGCACCTCGCCCACCACGGTCGCGCTCTTCTTGTACGGCCGGTTGGGGGCCAGCCCCATCTCGTGCATGGCGAAGAGGATGCGCCGGTGCACGGGCTTGAGGCCGTCGCGCACGTCGGGGAGGGCGCGCTGCACGATGACGCTCATCGAGTAGTCGATGAACGACTCGCGCATCTCGTCCTCGATGAGGCGCGGGAGGATGCGGGCCTGCTGCGGCTGCGGCGCCGGCAGGTCGTCGACGGTGTCCTGATCCGGCGGCGTGATGTCGTCGGCCATCGGGAGCGCGGAGTGGGGAGGCGCCGGAAGTGGTTGCCGCCGGCGCGTTTAGTCGAACAGGACCAGTACCCCGGCGGGGCGGCTTCGTGCCCCTGCGGAAGGCGGACAACCTACGGCGCGGGAAGGGGTTCCGCCAGCTGCCGGAACGCCAAAACGAGACGCCCGGGGATGGCTCCCCGGGCGCCTCGTCCTTTCCCCCTCCACCCCGTGCCCTGCGCATATGCAATCGGCGTGCCCACTTGCGCGCGCGGCGCCGGGATGTGACCCTTCCGGCGCGGCCCTCCCCAGCCCCGAACCCCATCTCCCGACGACCATGGACACCATCGCTCCGCCCGTCCACCCGCCCCACCGGACGGGGCAGACCTACCGCAACCACTGGCGCTGGTACCCGCCGGTGCACTTCTTCGTGGAGCCGCTCTTCGGCCTCAACGCGATCTTTGCGCTGGTGCGGCTGGTGCGCGAGCCCACCCTGGACCGCGGCTGGCAGTTCGCCCTGGCGGTGGGGCTGCTCTTCATCGTCTTCACCGCCCGCTGGCAGGTGCTGGCGGTGCAGGACCGGCTGATCCGGCTGGAGATGTGGCTGCGCCTGCGCCACCTGCTCCCGCCGGACCTGCAGCCGCGCATCGGCGAGCTGCGCACCGGGCAGCTGCTGGCGCTGCGCTTCGCCCCGGACGAGGAGCTCCCCGAGCTGGTGCGGGCCACCCTGGCCGGCGAGCTGGGCGGGAAGCGCGCGATCAAGCGCGCCATCCGCAGCTGGCGCGGCGACTACCTGCGCGCGTAGGCGGATCCTAACGTTTGCTTGCGCGCCGGGCGCATCCGCCGCTCCTTGCAGGGGTCTACGGAAATTCTCCTTCCCGCCCCAGCCCGGAATCCGAAAAATGCGCCCGCTCCGTCCCGCCGTACGGCCCTGCCTGGCCGCGCTGCTGCTGTTCGCCGCCCTCCTCCCCACCGCCGCGCCCGCACAGGAGGCGGAGGAGTGCGTGGTGGGGAACCGCCAGTCGCCGATCGTGCTGGGCCCGCCCTTCACCGAGCGAGACACGGTGACCCTGTCCGTGGACTACCCGGTGCAGAACGGCACGTTCATGTTCAACACCGGGCTGCAGCTGCAGGTCAACTTCCCGGAAAGCTCGGCGTGGCTGCAGGTGGGCGCGCGGAGATACCGGCTGGTAGAGTTCCACTTCCACTACCCGGTGGAGCACCGGCTGGCGGCGGGCGGGCTTCCGGGGGAGGTGGAGATCCACTTCGTCCACGCGGACGGGCCCGCCAAGGCCGTGCTCGCCACCTTCGTGCGCATCGAGGGATCCAACGCGACGCCGTGGATGCCGGTCCTCGGCCGCCTCCCGGCGCCGGGCGACACCATCCGCAACCTGGCGCCGCTGGATCTGCGCGCCATGCTGGTGCTGACCAACCTGGCCGCCGAGCCGGTCTACCGCTACGACGGGTCGCTGACCACGCCGGCGTACTGCGAGGGGGTAGCCTGGGTGGTGCGGCAGCGGAGCATCCGCTGGTCGCAGGCCCAGCGGGAGGCGCTCGAGAGGGTCACCCCCCAGCTCCGGCGCCTCCCCATGCCGCGCCACGGCCGCCCGCTCCACCGCCGCAACTGAGGTCCAACCCGAAAACGAGACGCCCGGGGATCGCTCCCCGGGCGCCTCGTCCTTTTCCCCTCCACCCCGTGCCCGATCGTATACGCAAGCGGTGTGCCCACTGGCGCGCGCCGGGGCGATCCGACCCTACTGCCGGTAGGAGCGGCGGGCCTCGTCCAGGTTCAGGTAGCGGTCGCGCAGCAGCGTCTCGCGCGACACCAGCGGCACCGCGCGGCCGCGGATGAGCACGTGCTCCACCCGCGTCAGCAGCTCCAGCGGGTCGCCGCTCCACACCACTACGTTCGCCACCTTCCCCACCTCCAGCGAGCCGTAGCGGTCCGCGATGCCGAAGATCTGCGCGGGGTAGAGCGTCACCGCCCGCAGCGCCTCGTCCCAGGGCAGCCCGTACGCCACCGCGTTCCCCGCCTCCTGCCGGATGGTGTAGGCCTTGAAGGTCTCCCCCGAGGTGATGGCCACCTGCACCCCGGCGCGGCGCAGCAGCCCCGCGTTCTCGTAGCGGGCGCCCAGCGCCTGGAAGCTCTCCGGCAGGTTGTTGAGCACCTTCACCAGCACGGGGACGCGGGCGCGCGCCAGGTCGCCCGCCACCATCCACGCCTCGGTGCCCCCGGCGACGATGAGCCGCAGGTCGTACTCCGCGGCCACGCGCAGCGCCGCCTGGATGTCGCTGGCGCGGTGCGCCTCCACCACCAGCGGCAGGTCGCCGCGCAGCACCGGCTGCAGCGCCGCCAGGTCCAGCCGGCTCACCGAGAAGTCGCGCGTGTTCCCCTGCTCGAAGGCCTGCGGGTTGCGCGCCCAGGCGCGCGCGTCCTCCAGCACCTCGCGCAGGCGCATGAAGATGCCGCCGCGCGAGCCGTTCCCGGCCTGGCGCGCGTTCTCGCTCACCGAGGCCCACATCCCCACCGGCGTGGGGCGGATGGTCATCTCCTCCACCCGGTCGCCGTCCAGGTCGATGGCGATCCCCTGCCCCGCGATCAGCCCGCCCGAGGGGCGAGAGACCACGGTGGTGATGCCGGCGATGCGGGTGACCGGGATCACCATGGAGCGGGGGTTGATGCCGTCCGCCACGTTGAAGGCGGCCGCCACCTGGTCCTGCGTGTCCTGGAAGCGGAAGTCGTTGGTGGTCCCCACCTGCCCCACCTCGGTGAGGGCCATGTTGGTGGAGGTCTCGATCAGCCCGGGGGTCACCACCTTGCCGCGGGCATCGATGCGGATGGCGCCGGCCGGCACCGCCACCCCCGCGCCCACGGCGGCGATGCGCCCGTCGCGGATGAGGACGGTGCCGTTGGCGATCGGCGGCCCCGCCAGGGTGTGGACGGTGCCGCCCTCGATGGCGATGGTCTGCGCGGTGGCGGGCGCGGCCGCCGCCAGCAGCGCGGCGGCGGCGAGGACGGCGTGCGTGCGGCTCATCAGTTCGCCTCCGCGGGGAAGAGTCCGACCTCGAAGTCCGTCTTCGGCTGGCGGCGCGGGTCGAAGCGGTCGAAGAGGAGCGCGCCGTCGATATACACCCGGTCCGCCCGGGCGTAGACGCTGAAGGGGTTGTGCGACCAGATCACCACGTCGGCGTCCTTCCCCCGCTCCAGCGTCCCCACCCGGTCGTGGACCCCCAGCGCCCAGGCGGGGTTGGCGGTGATCCAGCGGAGCGCGTCGTTCTCGCTGACCTCGATCCCCACCTCGCGCCCGGCCTGCACCGCCTTGGCGGCCTCCTGGTTGAGCTTCTGGATGCCGGTGGGGTCGTCGGAGTGGACGATGGCGACGGCGCCGGCCTGGTGCACCAGGGCGATGTTGGCCCGGGTGAAGTCGAGCGCCTCCATCTTGAACCCCCACCAGTCCGCCCAGAGCGACCCGCTGATGGAGTCGCGGGCCAGCAGGTCGCGCACCTTGTACGCCTCCACGCCGTGGTGGAAGGAGCGGATGCGGTAGCCGAACTCGCGGGCGATGTCGATCATCTGCGCCATCTCGTCGGCGCGGTAGCAGTGGTTGTGCACCAGGATGTCGCCGCGCAGCACCCCGGCCAGCGTTTCCAGCTCCAGGTCGCGCGAGGGGCGGCTGGAGGCCTGGCGCCCGCCGCGCTCCCACTCGTCCCAGCGGCGGCGGTAGTCGGTGGCGCGGATCCACGCCTCGCGGTAGCCCGCCACGTTCCCCATGCGGGTGGAGGGGCCGCGGTTCTGGTAGACGCGCTTGGGGTTCTCGCCGCACGCCATCTTCACCCCGTAGGGCGCGCCGGGGAACTTCATCCCCTGCACGGTGCGCGAGGGGACGTTCTTGACCGTCACGCTCCGGCCGCCGAAGAGGTTGGCCGAGCCGGGGAGGATCTGCAGGGTGGTGATCCCCCCCTCCAGCGCCCGCACGAAGCCGGGGTCCTGCGGCCACACCGAGTGCTCGGCCCACACCTCGGCGGTGTTGGGATTGGTGGCCTCGTTGCCGTCGGAGTGCGCGTCCACGCCGGGGGCGGCGTACACGCCCAGGTGCGAGTGGGTGTCGATGATCCCGGGGGTCACCCACTTCCCGGTGGCGTCCACCACGGTGGCGCCCGCGGGCGCGTCGACCGTGGCGCCCACGGCGGCGATCTTCCCGTCCACCATCAGCACCTGGCCGTTGGGGATCACCTCTCCCGCCGCGGTCATCACCGTGCCGCCGCGAATGAGGGTGGGCACCGACGGGAGAGGGCGGTAGGTGGAGGGGAACGGGACGTCCGGCGCGCGCGGCGCCGAGGCCGCGGCCGGGGGGGGGGCCACGCGGGGCGCCGTCTCTGCGCGTCCCTGGGCGCAGGCGGCCACGGCCCCCAGAAGGAGCGCGGAGAGCGCACGCTTCATGGGTGAGGTGCTCCTTTGAAGGGAGACGAAGGGGTGCGAAAGTTTTCGCATACTAATCCCCCGCGCCCGCCGCGCAAGGGCGGCTGGTCCGGTAGCAGCTGTCCTCCGGGGGGACAGGCTGCGTCCGCCCCGGGGGACGCCCGCCGCCCCGCCTCCCGCCGCTGCTACAGATGCAAGCGCACGAAATCCCCCGAACCCCCTAAGTTTTTGCGCTACAGTGACCTGGCCCCCGAATTGCTCGTCCAGCAGGGTGATCGTGGCGTAGCAGATTCCTCGAGACGGGGTGGCAGGAATGAAGATCCGGGCTCTCAACTTCTCGCTGGCGCTGGCCCTGGCGGCGGCGGTCTCCGCCTCTCCGGCGCTGGCGCAGGGGAACGGCAAGGGGAACGGGAACGGGCGCGGCCAGAGCAACAAGCAGGAGCAGCGCGACGAGCGCCGCGTGGACCGTGACCATGACCGCGACGACGACCGCTGGGAGGACGTGCGCCTGGAGCGGCGGCGGAACGACCGCCGGGTGCCCCCGGGGTGGTGCATCGGGCGCGGGAACCCGCACAACACGCCGGAGAACTGCGGCTGGAACGACGACAACCGGCGCCGCGGCGGGGTCGATCCCCGCTTCGACACGCGCAGCACCGGCCGTGGCGGCTCGTACACCGAGCGGCACGCGGACTTCCACCGGGTGCACGACCGCCGCTGCCGCGACCTGGCGGCGCAGCGGCCGCTGGACCTGCGCTGGCAGCTGCAGGTGCGGCAGGAGTGCGCCGCGGAGCACCAGGCCTGGCACCGCCGCGAGGGCATCGCGCACTGACGGGGGGATTCGGGCGGGAGGGGCGCGGCTGCTGATCCATGGGTGAGTTGCCGGCGGCCGCGCCGGCGGGGCCCGGACGCACGGGGTGCGTCCGGGTCTTCGTTTTTCCGGCTTGCCACGCGGCGCCTCCGGCGGCAGCTTAGCCGGGAAATGGACGGATGTCTCACCCGAGCGTGCGGGGCCGACGATGCCGAAGAACTGGTTGGTGAAGAGCGAGCCGGGGGTCTACTCGATCGACGACCTGGCCCGCGACGGCCGGACCCACTGGGAGGGGGTGCGGAACTTCCAGGCGCGCAACTTCATGCGCGACGAGATGCGGGTGGGCGACCGCGTGCTCTTCTACCACAGCAGCACGGACCCGCTGGGGGTGGCCGGGGTGGCGCGGGTGTGCCGCGAGGCGTATCCCGACCCCGCCGCGCGCGACCCCGCCAGCGACTACTTCGACCCCAAGGCGAGCGACGAGGACCCGCGCTGGTACATGGTGGACCTGGAGTTCGTGGAGAAGCTGCCGCGGGTGGTGACGCTCGACGAGCTGCGCGGCACCCCCGGGCTGGAGAAGATGCCGGTGATCAACCGCAGCCGCCTCTCGGTGCAGCCGGTGACGGACGCGGAGTTCGAGACGGTGCTCCGCCTGGGGCGCGCCGGCGGGGGGTGAGGCGCGCCCCGGCGCTCACGCCGCGGGGCGCAGCTCCTCGCCCACCCCGGGGTGGAAGCGCATCCCGGTGGCGCCCTCGATGGCCTCCACCACCGTGCGGGCCACCCGCGGCTGCTCCTTGATGGCCGCCCAGTTCTCGCGCACGAACTCGCGCAGGTTGAGCATGCGCCGGTGCACGCGGATCTCGGCGCGCTCGCCCACCATGGGGCCCACGGTGCGCACGAAGTCGAGCATGGCCTCGTGCTCGGCGGCCAGCCGGCCGTCGGCCGCGGCCTCGCCGCTCTCCGCCGGCTCGGCGGGGAGGGCCCAGGCGGGAAGCTCGGGCGGGTCCCAGCGGAACGGCTTCCCCTGCGGCGTGCCGTCGCGGAGCTTCCCCCGCAGCCGCCCCTTCTCGTGCACCCGGGCGAAGCTCTCCTCCAGCGCGTAGAGGTAGCGCCCGATCCCCCACTGCACGGCGGCGCGCTTCATGGCCGCGGAGAGGCCGCCCTTCACCCCCTCCACGTCGGTGTTCTCGGCGCCGTCCCACTTGGTGATCCACTCGCCGCGGATGCGCACGGAGAGCCCGCAGAGCACCCCGCCGTCCGGCCCCGCCACGAACTCGTTGCGCCAGTTGCCGGGCCCCACCACCTCGTCGAGCCGCGCCTGAATGGCGCGGTTGGTGACGTACGGCACGCAGACGGCCCAGATGCGCCCGTTCTTCTCGCCCACCTGGCTGACGCGCCACTCGATCTCGTCAGGCGTGAACACCGCCTGGAGCGACCTGAAGTCGATCTCGGACATCGCTGATTTCCTCCTTCCGGATCCCCCTCTTTTTCTTCGGTTTATATTCGGTTATACGTCAAACCGTGTCAAGGGTTGCGCCCGAAGGCCCGCCCGGCCAACTTGCTGCGCACCGATCAGCCATCGCAGGACCGAGGCGTCCCCCGACGGAGCCGAGCCGATGGCATACCGCATCAAGTGGGTGGCCGCCGTCACCGGCATCAACCCGGCCACGCTCCGCGCCTGGGAGCGGCGGTACCGCCTGATCGCGCCCCGCCGCTCCCCCTCCGGCTACCGCCTCTACTCGGACGAGGACGTGGCCGTCCTCTCCCGCATCAAGCGCCTGACGGACGAGGGCCTGGCCATCGGCGAGGCGATCGAGCGGGTGCGCCGCTCCCTGGGGACGCTCCCCGTGGCGGCGTGCGGCACCTCGCTCGACGAGGTGCGCCGCCAGCTCCGCGACGCGCTGGTCACCTTCGACCGGGCGGGGGCGCTGGCCGCCTTCGAGCGCCTGGCGGACCTGGCGCCCGAGCGCCGGGCCGAGGAGGTGCTCCTCCCGGTGATGCGCGAGATCGGCGACCTGTGGGAGCACGGCGAGGCGGGGGTGGCCGAGGAGCACTTCGCCTCGGGGTTCGTGCGCGAGAAGCTGGCGGCGATGCTGGAGGCGCTGGACGCGGGGGCGCCCGGCGGGGCCGAGGCGGTGTGCGCGGGGGTGCCGGGGGAGCTGCACGAGCTGGGGCTGCTGGCCGCGGCGGTGCACCTGGCCTCGCACGGGTGGCGGGTGCTCTACCTGGGGGCGGACGTGCCGCTGGACGAGCTGCGGCGCGTGCTGGCGGAGCGCCGCCCGGCGCTGGTGTGCACCTCGCTGGTGAACGCGCTCTGCGAGGAGGAGTTCCGCGCCCTGGGGTGCGCGCTGCGCGGGCTGGCGCCCGCCGGCACCCGGCTGGTGGTGGGAGGGCGCGGCGTGCCCCGCGGCGCGGAGGCCCCGGAAGGGATGCGCGTGGCCGCCACTCTGGGCGACCTCTGCG
>DASUNK010000180.1:0-3808 GCA_036277195.1 Longimicrobiaceae bacterium
AAGTGGTCCCATCGCCCCACCCGCTCCACCCCCAGCACCTCTGCCCAGATCTCGGCCAGCGCCGCCTCCACCTCCCCCAGCGGTGCCTCGTAGCTCCGCTGCCCGTACGCATCCCCCTCCGGCGCCGGGAGCGCCTTGCGGTCCAGCTTGCCGTTGGGCGTCAACGGGATGCGCTCCAGCGCCACGAACGCGCTCGGCACCATGTACTCCGGCAGCGACAGCCGCAGGTGCTCGCGCAGCGCCTCCGCCTCCGCCTCCCCGACGACGTACGCCACCAGCCGCTGCTCGCCGGGCTCGTCCTCGCGCACGATCACCCGGGCCTCGTGGACGTGGGCGTGGGCGGTCAGCGTCGCCTCGATCTCACCCGGCTCGATGCGGAAACCGCGCACCTTGACCTGCTCGTCCACCCGGCCGATGAACTCCAGCCGCCCGTCCACCTTCCACCGCAGCCGGTCCCCAGTGCGGTACATCCTCGTCCCCGGCTCCACGACAAAGGGATCCGGGAGGAAGCGCTCCGCGGTCAGGCCAGGCCGGTCCAGGTAGCCGCGCACCACGCCATCGCCGCCCACGTACGCCTCGCCCGGCACACCCACCGGCACCGGGTTCAGCGCGGGGTCCAGCAGGTAGATGCGCTGGTTCCCCGTCGCGCGCCCGACGGACACGGTCAGCGCGTCCTCGGCTACGTGCTCCACGTTCTCGTACGAGCACCACGCCGTCGTCTCGGTCGGCCCGTACATGTGCAGCAGGCGCTGCGGCTTGCCTGCCTTCAGCAGCCGACGCACGCTGTCGGCGTCGACCGCCTGACCGCCGAAGAGCACCTCGCGCAGCGGCGCGAACACGTCCGGCAGCTCGCGCGAGAGCTGGTTCAGCAGCGCGGTCGTCTGGTAGAGCGTGGTGATGCGCTCCTCGCGCAGCATCCGGTGCAGCGCGGGAGGCGAGAGGAGCACGTCCCGGGGGATCCCCACGAGGGTCGCGCCATTGAGGAACGCACCCCAGGTCTCGAACGTCAGCGCGTCGAAGGCGGCGTTCGACGCCTGCGCGATGCGATCGCCCGGGCGGATCTGGACGTAGTCGGTCTCGCACACGAGCTGGACGACGTGCCGGTGCGCCACCATCACGCCCTTGGGCTTCCCCGTGCTCCCGCTGGTGTAGACGATGTACGCCAGGTTCTCCGCCGTCGCACCGCTGCGCGGCGCCTCGACCGGTTCCGACGCGAGCGCGTCGGCGGCCTGGTCGAGGTGGACGACGGCCAGTCCGCCAGCCTCCACCGCCCCCGCCAGGTCGCTGCGACTGAGCAGCACGCGAACGCTGCTGTCGGCGAGCATCAGGCGCAGCCGCTCGGGCGGATAGCTCGGGTCCAGCGGCACGTAAGCGCCGCCCGCCTTCAGCACGGCCAGGATCGAGACGATCAGCTCCGCGCTCCGCTCCAGCAGCACACCCACCCGCGCGTCGGGGCCCACGCCCAGCCGGACCAGGTGGTTCGCCAGCCGGTTGGCCCGCGCGTCCAGCTCCCGGTACGTCAGCTCCGCGTCGCCCCAGGCCAGCGCCACCGCGTCGGGCCGCTCCCGCACCTGCGCCTCGAAGAGCTCGTGGACGCACACGCCCCGCGGGTACGCGCGCTCCGTCCGGTTCCACTCCTCGACGACCCGGGCGCGCTCCTCCGGCCCCGTGAGCGCCAGGCGCGAGAGGCGCACGTCCGCGTCGGCGGCGACCTGCTCCAGCACCCGCGCCAGGTGGCCGAGCATCCGCTCGATCGTGCCGCGCTCGAAGAGGTCGGTGCTGTAGTTCAGTCCGCCGCGCAGGCCCCGGGGGGTCGCCGCGAGCTCCAGGGAGAGATCGAACTTGGCGATCTCCATCGCCGCACCGACGCCGCTGACCTTCAGGCCCGGAAGCGCGCCTCCTCCGCCCCCGGCGTCCTCCAGGGTGAACATCACCTGGAAGAGCGGCGAGTGGCTCAGGGACCGCTCCGGCTGCAGCTCGGCCACCAGCTTCTCGAACGGTACCTCCTGGTGCTCGTACGCGCCCAGCGTCGCCTCCCGCACCCGCCGCAGGGTCTCGCGGAAGCTCGGGTCTCCCGAGAGATCGGTCCGCAGCACCATCGTGTTGACGAAGAAGCCGATCAGCCCCTCCACCTCCTTCCTCGTCCGCTCCGCCATGGGGCTCCCCACCACCACGTCCTCGCTCCCGCTGTACTTCGAGAGGAGCACCTGGAAGGCGGAGAGCACCACCGTGTACAGCGACGCTCCCTCGCTGCGTCCCAGCGCCTGCAACCGCTCCAGCAGCTCCGGGGAGAGCTCCACCGGGACCGACGCGCCCCGGTACGTCTGCACCGCCGGGCGGGGATGGTCCGCAGGCAGTTCCAGCAGCTCCGGCGCGCCCGCCAGGCGCTCCTTCCAGTACGAGAGCTGCCGCTCCAGCACCTCGCCCGCCAGCTGCTCCCGCTGCCACACCGCGTAATCGGCGTACTGCACCGGCAACTCGGGAAGCGGCGACTCCCGTCCCTCGCGGTACGCCTCGTACAGCGCCGAGAACTCGCGAGAGAGCACGCCTATGCTCCACCCGTCGCTCACGATGTGGTGCATCCCCACCAGCAGCACGTGGTCTTCCTCGCCCAGCCGCAGCAGCGCCGCCCGGAAGAGCGGTCCCGCGGCCAAGTCGAAGGGCCGCGCCGCATCCTCCGTTACTCGGCGCCGCATCTCCATCTCGCGATCCGCCTCGGCCAGCCCGGAGAAATCTTCGACGGGAAGCGTGAACCCGCCGAAGGGCGCGATCACCTGCACCGGAGAACCGTCCACCTCCCGGAAGGTGGTGCGTAGCGTCTCGTGGCGCCGGACGATCTCGCTCAGGTTCCGCTCCAGCGCCCCGATGTCCAGCGCTCCCCGCAGCCGGAGCGACCAAGGCGTGTTGTACGTGGTGCTCCCCGGATCCAGCCGGTCCAGGAACCAGAGCCGCTCCTGGGCGAAGGACAGTGGAGCGCTTTCGCGATGGGGGCGGGGTACGATGCCAAGCGAGCGGACCTGGCCCCTGAGCCTCGCCTCGATGAGGGCGCGCCTGGCAGGAGAGAGCTCCGGATGCGGGAGTTCAACGGTCTGTTCTGCGGACATATCAGGCTCTTGCAACGGAGTTGGACTCGGCCAGCTGCTCGACCTCGTCTTCGGACAGGGTGGCGACGTCTTCGTAAATCCTGCGCTCGATCTCTCCCGCCATGGCTTCCAGCGTCGGCATCGAGTACACGGTGCGAATCGAGATCTTCAGGTCGAACGTGGCCTGGACGTGGGCCAGCAGCCGCATGATCAGCAGCGAGTGCCCGCCCAGGTCGAAGAAGTTGTCGTGCACGCCCACCCGCTCCAGCCGCAGCACCTCCGCCCAGATCCCCACCAGCACCTCCTCCACCGGCGTCCGCGGCGCCACGTACCGGTCCGCCTTGGCCGCGTACTCCGGCGCCGGCAGCGCCTTGCGGTCCAGCTTGCCGTTAGGCGTCAGCGGCAGCGCGTCCATATGGACGAACGCGGACGGCACCATGTACTCCGGCAGGCTCCGCCGCACGTGCGCGCGCAGTTCATCCGCCCCCGCTTCGCCGACCACGTACGCCACCAGCCGCGGCTCGCCCGGCACGTCCTCGCGCGCCATCACCACGCAGTCGGCGACTCCCTCGCTCCGCCGCAACACCGCCTCGATCTCGCCCAGCTCGATGCGGAAGCCGCGCACCTTCACCTGGAAGTCGAGCCGCCCCAGGTACTCGATGGCGCCGTCGGCCCGCCACCGCGCACGGTCGCCCGTCCGGTACAGCCGTGCGCCGCCCTGCACC
>DASUNK010000181.1:0-4819 GCA_036277195.1 Longimicrobiaceae bacterium
CGCCGCGCGCGGTAGAGGGCGATGAGGGGGAGCGCCTGGCTGGAGATCTGCTCGGTGCAGCCGTAGGGGTAGATCTCCAGCCGCCGCTGGTAGCCCTGCACCAACGCCAGCGGCGAGGTGCCGAAGCCCAGCTCCAGCGACGAGCGGACCGGGTCCACCTCGGCCGGGAGGACGAACTCCACCGTGCCCGAGTCGCGCAGCACCCCCGAGACCATGTGCACCACCGGCCGGTTGGCCGGGCGGATGGGGACGCGCACCTCCACCGCGTCCGCCTCGCCGCCGCCGGTGACGCCGAAGCGGAAGGTGGCGCTGTCGCCGGCGGGAGCCTGGAAGCGGAAGCGCGCCTCGGCCCCGCGCCCCGGGGCGAGCGAGAGCGTCTGCTCCGCCGGCCCGGCGAGGGTGATCCCCCGCGCCTGCGCGGTGACGCGCGCCTCCAGCGCCGCGCCGAAGCGGTGGTTGATCACCGCGCCGGCGGTGAACTCGTCGCCCTCGCGCACGAAGCGCGGCAGGGCGGGCCGGGCCAGCAGCGGCCGCGTGGCCAGCAGCGGCGACTCCCCGCTGCCAAAGCGGTCGCCGGCGGTGACCGCCACCGCCATCACCCGGAAGGTGGTGACGTTGTCCGGGAGCGCGCCCGTGGCCACCGCCTCGCCGCTGGCGTCGGTCACCACCGATCCCAGGAAGAACGCCGTGGGCCGGAAGCGCGAGCGCAGGATGCCGGAGAGGTCCTGGCCGCCGCCGCCGCCGGGGTTGCGGGAGCCCTTCTGCCCCTCGGGCACCTGCGGGGCCACGGCCACCAGGTTGCTCCCCAGCCGCATCCCCAGGCCGCGGGGGCGGTAGATCAGGTCGAGCGGGTCGGGGGTCTCGTAGCCGGTGAGCGAGAGCACCCCCTCGTCCACCGCCCAGAGCGTCACCTCGCTCACCTGCCCGCGCCCCGCGCGGTCGCGGACGCGGACGCGCACCTGCGCGGTGTCGCCGGGGCGGTACTCCTCCTTCAGCGGCCGCACCTCGACGGCGAGGCGCTTGACCTCGGGGGTCACCCGCAGCTCGGCGTAGCCCACGCGCAGGGTGGGGCGCCCGGGGTCGTCCACCGTCCCCGGCGGCGCGCTCCGGCCGCGCACCACCACCACCGAGACGTAGGCGTTGGGGGCGAAGGCCTCGGTGATGGGGATCTTGAGCGTGTGCGTGCCGGATTCGATGCGGATGCGCCGCTGCTCCATCACCCGCTCGCGCTCCACCGTGACCCACGCCTCCGCGCCGGTGAAGGGCGAGGCGAGGAGGACGGTGGCGGTGTCGCCCACGGCGTAGCGCTCGCGGTCGGGGATCACGTCCATCTTGAACTTCCCGCCGTCCTCCCACGGCACCCAGTCGTCGCCGACGGCCCAGCGGGTGAAGCTGGTGCGCGCCGTCCGCCCCCGCGCGTCCACGGCGGTGAGCGAGACGGTGTAGGCCCCGCCCTCGGCCGGGGTGAAGGCGCAGGCGGCGGACGCGCCGTTGGTCGTCAGCGCGCAGGTGGCGACGGTGTCCTGCACCCACTCGCCCACCTCCTCGAACACGCCGCCGCGCTGGCGGCGCACCCGGTGCCACTCGCGGCGCACCACCGCCCCGCGCACGTCCACGCCGGAGACGCGGCGCCCGTCCGGCCGCATCGCGATCACCCCCACCCGCACGGGGGTGCCCGCCGTCCAGAAGTAGCCGCGCCCTTCGGGCCTGGCGCCGAGGTAGAAGTCGGCCGGGTGGACGGTGACCGTGGCCACGCCGGCCACCGTCTGGCGGTTGGCGTCCACCACCTCGGCCGCCAGGGTGACGCGGGCGGGGCGGCCGTTCTCCAGCGGCTTGAGCTCCACGCGCAGCTCGCGGTAGCCGCGCGCGTCGAGCGTGTCCACGCCGCCGGCCACCACCTGCAGTTCGTCGCCGGCGCCGCCCTCCCACCAGTTGGCGGTCTCGCCGACGTAGTAGTCCTCGAGGCCGGGGATCTCGATCTCCCACGGATAGACGGCGCGCTGCCGGGCGGACCAGCGCACGGGGGCGTGGGCCATCGGCGCGCCGAAGAGGTAGCGGCCGCCCACGGTGGCGCGCAGCGTCTCCCCGGCGAAGCGGGGCTCGGTCCCGGTCGCCACCTCCACCAGGAACTCCGGCGGGCGGTACTCGGCCACCTGGTAGTTCGTGAACGCGATCGGGCGCCAGCGGCCGTCGCGCCAGGCCGCGATCTCGACCCCGTAGTCGCCCAGCGGCACGTCCGCGCCCAAGCGGAAGGTGTTCTCCGCGGTGCCGAAGCGGCTGAGCGTGACGATGGTGTCGCGCAGGAGCTGCCCCTCGCGGTCGCGGAAGCGCCAGCGCAGCGAGTCGCCGCGCGCCGGGGCCGCCAGGTCGCCCAGCGGCCCGTGGCGCAGGATGGCCTTGGCGTACACCGGCTCGCCGGGGCGATAGATCCCCCGCTCGGTGAAGACGGCGCCCGCGGCGGGCGCGCGGTCCTCGCCCCACGCGTTGTAGAGGTCGAACTGGTAGGGCGAGAGGTCGGGGTCGTACTCGCTGACCGCCACCACCGCGCGGTCGGTCCCGCTGCGCGCCGCCACGTATCCGTCGAAGTCGGGGTCGCCGCACTCCTCCTCGCAGGGGTTCCCCTCCTCGTCCACGGGCGGGGGGGTGGCGCGGAAATCGGAGAGGAGGGCGATCCCCTCGCCGTTGGTGCGGCCGGTGGCGCGCACCCGGCCCTCGCCGTCGTGCAATCTCACCTCCACCCCGTCGCGGGGCTTGCCGTCGCCCACCCCCGTCACCCACACCACCGCCTGGTCCACTCCCACGCGGGCGTGCACCGCCAGGTCGGTGACCTGCACGATCGCCAGCGGCTGCCCGTAGTTGCCGGGCACCTCCACCCCGCGGCCGTTGACCTGCACCGCCAGCAGCGTCCCGCGGGCGGGGTCCGGCGGGTTCAGCCGCACGCCGGTGACCGAGCTCTCGTCCTGCACGTTGCGCACGCCGATGCGGCGCCGCTCGGCCGTCGGCCCCAGCTGCTGCCAGATCTCCTCCCATCCCCCCCAGCCGCGGGCCAGCAGGCGCGCCTCCAGCGAGTCGGGAACGGGGGCGACGAGCACCTCCAGCGTGTCGACGTTGACGTGCTGCACGGCCAGGGTGCGGAAGCCCTCGCGCTCCACCACCACCTTGCCGTGGGGGTAGATGACGGAGGGCGGCACCCCCGGGGTGCGGAAGGCGACGCGCGCGGGCGTCCCCAGCCGCTGGCCGAAGACGTCGGTCAGCGCGGGGTCCACCACCACGGCGAAGGCGCGGCGCGGCGGGAGGCGCCCCTCCAGCGTCCAGCGGTCGGACTCCAGCGTCGTGTCGCGCACGGTGAAGGGGCGCGCCGGGTCCAGCCGCACGTGGCGCAGCACGTCCGCCCCGCGCACGGGGGTGGAGAAGACGATCTCGGCCGGCCCGTAGTGGCAGCCGCCGTACTGCGGGCACCCCGCCGAGAGCACGCGCAGGGGGCCGTAGGTGGTGAAGCTCCAGCGCTGCATCTCGTCGGACGGGTCCATTCCCGCCGGGAGCACCAGCTCGGCGGCGCAGCCCGGGGGAAGCGGGCTCACCGGCGTCAGCTCCACCACGCGGCGCAGGTCGCGGGTGGTGTCGTTCCCCGTCACGCCGTAGTAGGGGAACCAGTCGGGGTCGTCGTCGCCGATGGCGCGCTCGCGGACGCCGCGCAGCCGCACGGTGCCGGCGCCGCACCCCGTGTCGAGGGCGACGTGGCCGCGGCCGGCCAGCTCCTGCGGGTCGGTGGCGCTGCTCACCAGGATGCGGAAGACGGGCTGCGGCGGCAGGAAGCGCGCGTTGCCGCGGGGGGCCACCGGATGGCCGGTGAGGATGCGCGCCCGCTCCACCCGGAAGGAGAAGCGCAGCGGGCGGGGGAGGCGCGTGCCGTCCATCGCCGCAAAGGTGTTGGCGATGGTGACGTTGTAGGTGGTGCCGGGGCGCAGCGGCTCGGCGGGGGTGAAGCGGAGCGTCACCGGGTCGCGCCACTCGGCCCGGCCGCGCACGGCGGGCTCGATGCGGAAGAGCGACGCCGCGCTGACCGTCTCGTCCAGTCCGCCCGCTACCGGGCGGTCGAAGGTGACGGACACGACCGCCTCGGGGGTGGCGACCCCGTCGGGCGTGTGGCGGAGGACGCCGAGGGCGTCAGTGGTCTGGGAGCCGTCCTGACGGAGCGCGAAGACACCCGTGAGGCCGAGGAGTGCGACCAGCGCGCGAGGAGCCCGGAGCATGGTGGGGGCGTGGAGTGAGGTGGGGCGGACGAGCGCGGTCGGGTCGGAGCCGCCGGCAACATATTAGCTGGGGACCGGCCGGCGGGAACAGCATTTTCTCCTTGATAGGATTGGAGGCTGTCGGGCACGGCGGACCAGGTCGGACCGCGGTGGTGGGATACGGAGCGTCGCAGATTTTTGTTTCGGCGGCGATCTGCGCCGAGCCCAACGGCACCCAGCGGTTGAAACCGCGGGCAACGACTACGCGAAGTCGGCCTTCGCCGACTGCAGGGCAAGACGCGTGCGCTCCGGCACGCCTCCTGTCATTCCGAGTCGTTCACCAGCTGCGCTGACCCCGTAGGGATGAAAGTAGCGGGCCGGAGCGCGGGAGCGGGGGCAGGCGGACATGGTAGCTCGTCAAATATTGGCGCGTTGGCGCGAACTTTCTAGTAGCGCCCGACCGCCGTGTAGCAGCCGTTGTGCCGGTGCACGCAGGGCCGAGGAATCTGGCCGAGGCATGGCTGGGAGCCGGGTGCGGCAGCCTCTCTGGGCGATGGCCGGGTTTCCCGCAGCTGCCCGATCGTTGT
>DASUNK010000182.1:0-7826 GCA_036277195.1 Longimicrobiaceae bacterium
GGTGGAGGCCGCCGCCCACACCCGTGCCGACGGCCGCATCGTGGCGTACCTGCGCCGCCGCTTCGTCCCCCCGCCCGAGCGCTTCGCCCTGCTGCACGAGCACCGGGTGCAGCAGGGGGAGCGGCTGGACGTGCTCACCGCGCGCTACCTGGGCGACCCGGAGCAGTTCTGGCGCCTCTGCGACGCCAACGCCGCGCTCCGCCCCGCCGAGCTGGAGGAGGAGGGGCGGACGGTGCGCATCACCCTCCCGGCCGGCGTCCCCGGAGGGCTGGGGAATGGCTAGCCCCGTCCGCCTCTCGGTGATGATCGGGCCCGCGGTGCCGCTCCCGGTGCCGCAGGCGGTGCTCGACGCCCTGGTGCGGGTGCAGGTGGAGACCAGCGCCGGCGAGACCGGCAGCGGCTTCGAGCTGACCTTCTCGCTCGCCAAGGACTCGCCGCTGCAGACGCTCTTCCTCCTCTCCGGCGGGGGCTCCATCCCCCTGGTGCGGGTGGTGCTGGTGGCCACCGTCAACGGCACCCCGGAGGTGCTGATGGACGGGGTGATGACCCACCACGAGCTCGCCCCCGGCGAGAGCGGGGGGCCGGCCACCCTCACCATCAAGGGGAAGGACCTCTCGGCGGTGATGGACTACCTGGACTTCAGCGGCATGCTCTACCCGGCGATGCCGCCGGAGGCGCGGGTGGCGCTGATCCTGGCCAAGTACGCCGTCTTCGGGGTGGTGCCGCTGGTGCTCCCCAGCGTGCTGATCGACATCCCCATCCCCATCGACCAGATCCCCACCCAGCAGGGGACGGACCTGGCGTACGTGAAGCACCTGGCCGACGAGGTGGGCTACACCTTCTACGTGAGCCCGGGCCCGGTCCCGGGGGCGAGCGTGGCGTACTGGGGGCCCGAGATCAAGCTCGGCCTGCCGCAGCCCGCGCTCAACGTGGACATGGACGCCCACACCAACGTGGAGAAGCTCTCCTTCACCTTCGACACCGAGTCGAAGGAGCTGCCGATCCTGGTGATCCAGGAGCCGCGCAGCAAGGCGCTGATCCCGATCCCGATCCCCGACATCACCCCGCTCAACCCGCCGCTGGGGCTGGTGCCGCCGCTGCCGAAGCGGGTCTACATCATCGACGGCACCGCCAAGCTGGGGCCGATCCGCTCGGCGCTGATCGGGCTGGCCAAGGCGGCGAAGAGCTCCGACGCGGTGACCTGCACCGGGTCGCTGGACGTGGCCCGCTACGGCCGGGTGCTGAAGGCGCGCTCGCTGGTGGGGGTGCGCGGGGCGGGGACGGCGTTCGACGGGCTGTACTTCGTGAAGAAGGTGGTCCACACCCTGTCGCGGGGCGAGTACAAGCAGGAGTTCACCCTCGCCCGCAACGGCCTGATCTCCACCCTTCCCACGGTGCCCGCATGAGCGAGAGCAGGCGCTTCTACGGCAAGTACCGCGGCACCGTGGTCAACAACGTCGACCCGCTGCAGCAGGGGCGCATCCAGGCGATCGTCCCCGACGTGACCGGCCCGATCCCCTCCACCTGGGCGATGGCGTGCGTGCCGATCACCGGGAAGCAGTACGGGATGTGGGTGCTCCCGCAGATCGGGACGGGGGTGTGGATCGAGTACGAGCAGGGCGACCCGGACTTCCCGATCTGGTCGGGGTGCTGGTGGGGCTCGGCGGCCGAGCCGCCGGCGCTGGCGCTGGCCTCGCCGCCGGGGGTGCCCAGCATCGTGCTGCAGACGCAGGGGCAGAACACGCTGCTGATCAGCGACGTCCCCGGCGCCGCGGGAGGGATCCTGCTCAAGCACCGCACCGGCGCCCTCATCTCCATCAGCGAGACGGGGATCGTCATCTCGAACGGCCAGGGCGCCAGCATCGCCATGACGGGACCCACCGTCACGGTGAACGCGGGCGCGCTGGTGGTCACCTGAGCCGCGGGAGGGAGCCGTGCCCGGACCGATCGTCCACGTGGGCGCCACCATCATGTGCCCGCACGGGGGGAGCGCGCAGGTGGCGCCCGGGAGCGCGCGGGTGATGGTGAACGGGACGCCGGCGGCCACCATGGCCGACAGCTACCCGATCGCCGGGTGCCCCTTCCAGATCCCGGTGGGGGCGGGGACCAAGCCGCAGCCGTGCATCCGGGTGCAGTGGCTGGCCCCCGCCGTGAGGGTGGTGGCCGGGGCGCCGGTGATCCTGCAGACCAGCGCCGGCCTCTGCTTCAGCGCCGAGGGCATTCCCCAGGGGCCGCCCACCGTCGCGGTGGTGCAGCCGCGCGTGATCGGGAGCTGACGCCATGCAGATCGACTTCCCCTTCCACACCGACAACCGGGGGCGCACCGGCTCCACCGGCGCGGACGACCACGTGCGCGACCTGATCGAGCAGGTGCTCTTCACCACCCCCGGCGAGCGGGTGAACCGCCCCGACTTCGGGAGCGGGCTGCTGCAGCTGGTCTTCGCCCCGGCGAGCCCCGAGCTGGCGGCCACCACCCAGTTCCTGGTGCAGGGGGCGCTGCAGCAGTGGCTGGGCGAGGTGGTGGTGGTGGAGGGGGTGGAGGTGGAGGCGGGCGAGGGGCGGGTGGAGGTGTCGGTGCAGTACGTCGTGCGCCGCACGCAGGAGCGGCGGACGGCGCAGTTCAGCCGCGAAGCCTGAGCCCGGGAGCCGGGGGATGCCCAGCCAGCTCTTCTGCCCGAACGACGCCCGGCGCGCCCTGGTGCGCGCGAACGGCACGCTCAACGGCATCGACTACCTGGAGGTGCTCGACACCGCGGCGCCTTCCGGCACCCCGCGCCAGCAGACGCTGCTGGTGCACGCCTTCGGCGACGTGACGGCGCTCGACGCCGGCAACGTGCGCATCGACGGCGGGGTGCGCGTCACCCCGGTGGGGGTGGTGTGGGCGTTCTCGGCCGACCGGGTGCTGGCCGGCGAGCCCACCGCGGCCGAGTCCGGCCCGCTGGCGCCGGTGCTGAACGCGCTGGACGACCCCACGCGGGTGCTGGTGGTGCGCACCGCCGCGCGGGGCGACTTCTCCACCTACACCCTGCGGCTGGTGGCGCCGGGGCCGGGCGCGTCCGAGCCCCCGCCCCCAGGGTTCGACCCGCAGCTGGCGGCGGTGGCCTTCTCCTTCAAGGTGGAGTGCCCCTCCGAGTTCGACTGCCCCGGCGAGCCGGCGTGCGTGGAGCCGCTCCCGGCCGCCCCGCCGATCGACTACCTGGCCAAGGACTTCGCCTCCTTCCGCCGGCTGATGCTCGACCGGCTGGCCGTGACCATGCCCGGCTGGACCGAGCGGAGCGCGGCCGACCTGGGGGTGGCGCTGGTGGAGGTGCTGGCCTATGCGGCCGACCACCTGAGCTACCACCAGGACGCGGTGGCCACCGAGGCGTACCTGGGGACGGCGCGGCGGCGCGTCTCGGTGCGCCGGCACGCCCGGCTGGTCGACTACTTCGTGCACGACGGCGCCAACGCCCGGGCCTGGGTGGCCTTCGAGGTGGAGGCCGGGAGCGGCGCCGACGGGGCGGTGCTCCCCGCCGGCACCCAGCTCCTCACCGAGGCGGCCGCGGCGGTGGACCCCGAGGCCGCGGGCGGCGACCCGGCCGCCGCCGCCGAGGACGCGGGGGCGCTGGTCTTCGAGACGCTGGAGCCGCTGGCGCTCGCCGCCGCGCACTCGCGCATCCGCCTGCACACCTGGGGCGACGACCGCTGCTGCCTCCCCCGCGGCGCCACCCGCGCCACGCTGGTGCGGCGCACCGCGGCCGGGCTGCTCGACCTGCAGCCGGGCGACGTGCTGGTGCTGGAGGAGGTGCGCTCCCCCGAGTCGCGCGCCGAGGCCGACGCCGACCCGCGCCTCCGCCACGCGGTGCGCCTCACCGAGGTGGTTTCCGCCACCGACCCGCTCTTCACCGAGCCGGGCGACGCCCCGGGCGACCCCGACCAGGAGCTGCGGGTGGTGGAGGTGGCGTGGGACCCGGAGGACGCCCTCCCCTTCACCCTCCGCCTCTGGGAGGTGGCCGACCCGGACGACCCGCTCGTCCTCCACCCCGCGGCGCTGGCGCGGGGGAACGTGGTGCTGGCGGACCACGGGCGCACCGTGGCCGGCGAGGCGCTGGCGGACCTCCCCGCCGCCGGGCGCTACCGCCCGGTGCTGGCCCGCGCGCCGATCACCCGGCAGGGGCGGGTGACCGACGCCGAGGGCGACTCGGTGACCTTCGACTCCGCGCGCCCCGCCGCGGCGGCGCTGCGCTGGGAGCTGGGCGACGTGCGCCCCGCCATCACCCTGGAGAGCCGCGAGACGCCGGGGGTGGCGTGGGAGCCGCGCCCCGACCTGCTGGGGAGCGACCGCTTCGCCACCGAGTTCGTGGTGGAGTCCGAGGAGGACGGCACCACCTTCCTCCGCTTCGGCGACGGGCTCTCCGGGCGCCTCCCGGTGACGGGGCTGGTGGCCACCTACCGGGTGGGGAGCGGGCGCGCCGGGAACGTGGGCGCCGAGGCGCTCACCCGCGTGGTCGGCGCGCCGGAGGGGATCACCCGGGTGCGCAACCCGCTCCCCGCGGTCGGCGGCGAGGACCCCGAGCCGCTGGCCGACGTGCGCCGCTTCGCCCCGCAGGCCTTCCGCCGGCAGGAGCGGGCGGTCACCGAGGCCGACTACGCGGCCGCCGCCCAGCGCCACCCCGAGGTGCAGCGCGCCGCGGCCACCCGCCGCTGGACGGGGAGCTGGTACACCATGTTCGTCACCGTCGACCGGCGGGGCGGGTGCGCCGTCGACGCCGCCTTCGAAGCGGAGATGCGGGCGCACCTGGAGCGCTTCCGCCTGGCCGGGCACGACCTGGAGATCGACTCGCCCCGCTTCGTCCCCCTCGACCTCCTCCTCCAGGTGTGCGTGCAGCCGGGCTTCTTCCGCGCCGACGTCAAGCGCGCCCTGCTGGAGGTGCTCGGCAGCGGCGACCTCGCCGGCGGCCGCCGCGGCTTCTTCCACCCCGACGACCTCACCTTCGGCCAGCCCGTCTACCTGGGCCCGGTGATCGCCGCGGCCATGCGGGTGCCCGGCGTGGCCTGGGTGAAGCCCGTCCGCTTCCAGCGCTTCGGCGAGGCCGCGGCCGGCGAGCTGCTCGCCGGCGAGCTGACCTTCGACCGGCTGGAGATCGCCCGCCTCGACAACGACCCCTCCCTCCCCGAGAACGGGAGGATCGACTTCCAGATGGAGGGTGGCCTGTGAGCGACGGCGCGCCCGCGGCCGACTGCCGCGCCCAGCTCGACGCCTGCGGCTGCGCCCCCGACGCGGCGGCGGCCGAGTCCGCCGCGTCCTCCGGCGTGGAGAACCCGCCGGGGCAGGCGGCGCTGGCCTACCGCGCCGGCACGCACCCCACCTTCCTGGAGCGGATGCTCCGGCGGCTGGTGTCGCAGACGGTGCCCCCCGACGACCCGGACGGCCCCCGCCCGCTGGCGCGGCTCACCACCCGCGCCGCCGACGACCCGGCCATCGCCCTCCTCGACGCGTGGGCCACCACCGCCGACGTGCTCACCTTCTACCAGGAGCGCATCGCCAACGAGGGGTTCCTGCGCACCGCCACCGAGCGCCGCTCGGTGCTGGAGCTGGCCCGCACCATCGGCTACGAGCTGGGGCCCGGGGTGGCCGCCTCCACCCCGCTCGCCTTCACCCTGGAGAGCGCGCGGGCGGCGCCGCTCACCACCGCCACGGTGGTGCCGGCGGTGCTGGAGCTCGGCGAGGGGCTGAAGGTGCAGAGCGTCCCCGGCCCGGGCGAGAGGGCGCAGGTCTTCGAGACGGTGGAGGTGGTGGAGGCGCGCCCCGAGTGGAACCTCCTCTACCCGCGCCTCACCCGCCCGCAGGGGCTGGAGCTGGGCGAGGACGAGCTCTGGCTCGACGGGATCCAGACCGGGCTGCAGCCGGGCGACGCCCTCCTCCTGGTGGGGCGCGAGCGGGAGAGCTGGGGCGGGAGCGAGAACTGGGACTTCCGCTTCGTGGTGGCGGTGGAGCCCGACGCCGACGCCGGGCGCACGCGGGTGCGCTGGACGGAGGGGCTCGGCTTCGCCTCCTCCACCCGGCGGGTGGAGCCGGCCGACGACCCGCGGGCCTACGCCTTCCGCGCGCGGGGCTCCTTCTTCGGCTACAACGCCCCCGACTGGCGGGCCATGCCCGACACCCTCAAGGCCGCCTTCGACCCCGCCGCCGGCGACCTGGACGACGAGGGGCGCTACACCGGCTCCCTCACCCAGTGGCCCGGCTTCGAGTACGAGGGCGCCGACGAGGTGGTGGACCTGGACACCCTCTATCCCAAGGTGCTCCCGGACAGCTGGATCGTCCTGGAGAAGAGCAACTACACCGAGCTCTACCGGGTGACCCGGGCGCGCCCCGCCGCCCGCACCGACTTCACCCTCACCGCCCGCCTCACCCGGCTGGAGCTGGACGCCTACGAGCACCTCTCCTGGTTCCCCCGGCGCGCGACGGTGGTGCACCTGCAGAGCGAGGAGCTGGCGCTGACCGAGGCGCCCGACCCCGCGCTGGTGGGGGGCGACGAGATCGAGCTCGACCGGCTGGTGGACGGGTTGGAAGAGGGGCGCACGCTGGTCTTCAGCGGCCGCCGCCGGCGCGCGCGGGTGGACGACGGCGCCACCGACCTGGTGTTCACGGCGAGCGACGGGACGGAGACCGCCCTGCGCCCCGGCGAGGTGCTCTGGATGCTGGCCCCGGCCACGGACGCCGGGGGCGGGTCGTTCGCCTGGTCGCTGGTGAACCGCTTCGGGGTGGAGGGGACGGCCACCGCCGGGGCGGGGGAGATCGGGGAGGAGGACGCGGACGAGGCCGACGTGCTGCTCAGCGAGTCCGCCACCCTGGCCGAGGCCACCGACGACGGGGTGCGCACCACCCTGCGGCTGGAGGCCGCGCTCACCCGCTGGTACGACCGCGGCTCGCTGCGCATCTGGGCCAACGTGGCCCACGCCACCCACGGCGAGACGGTGCGCGAGGTGCTGGGGAGCGGCGACGGCTCGCAGCCCAACCAGTCCTTCACCCTCAAGCGCCCGCCGCTCACCTACGTCTCCGCCGCCACCGCCAGCGGCACCGAGAGCACGCTGGAGGTGCGGGTGAACGACCTGCTCTGGAGCGAGGTCCCCTCCTTCTTCGAGGCGGGGCCGCAGAGCGAGGTCTACACCGTCCGCCACGCCGACGACGGCACCGCCACCGTGGCCTTCGGCGACGGCATCCGCGGCGCGCGCCTCCCCACCGGGCAGGCGAACGTCACCGCCACCTACCGCACCGGCACCGGCCCCGACGGCGAGGTGGACGCGGGGACGCTCACCCTGCTGCAGACCCGCCCGCTGGGGCTCAAGGAGGTCACCAACCCCCTGGCCGCCAGCGGCGCCGCCGCTCCCGAGGCGCTGGAGGACGCCCGCGCCAACGCCCCGCTCACCGTGCTCACCCTCGACCGCATCGTCTCGGTGCAGGACTTCGAGGACTTCGCCCGCGCCTTCGCCGGCATCGGGAAGGCGCGCGCGGTGGCGCTCTGGAGCGGCGAGCGGCAGGTGGTGCACCTCACCGTGGCCTCCGCCTCGGGCGGCGAGGTGGCGACCGACTCGGACCTGCACGAGAACCTGACGGCGGCCATCGACGCCTACCGCGAGGGGAGCGAGCGGGTGGTGCTGGCCAGCTACACCCCGCGCACCTTCCGCCTGGCCGCGGGGCTGCGCACCGACCCCCGCTTCGTGGCCGCCGACGTCCTGGCCGACGCGGCGGCGGCGCTGCGCGCGGCCTTCTCCTTCGAAGCCCGCGCCTTCGCCCAGCCGGTGAGCGGCGCCGAGGTCATCGCGGCGCTGCAGGGGGTGCCCGG
>DASUNK010000183.1:0-5388 GCA_036277195.1 Longimicrobiaceae bacterium
CCGTCTCCGTCCCCACGCCGACGGCGGCGAGGCTGGCGGCGATGGCGCCTCCCGTCCCCGAGCTGGAGCCGCAGGGCGAGCGGTCGAGCGCGTACGGGTTCTTCCCCTGCCCGCCGCGGGCGCTCCAGCCGCTGGAGGAGCGGGTGGAGCGGAAGTTGGCCCACTCGCTGAGGTTGGTCTTCCCCAGCAGCACGGCGCCGGCCGCGCGCAGCCGCTCCGCCACGAAGGCGTCGCGCGGGGCGGGCGCGCCTACCAGCGCGAGCGACCCGGCGGTGGTCTGCATGCGATCGCCCGTGTCGACGTTGTCCTTGACCAGGACGGGGATGCCGTGCAGGGGCCCGCGCACGCGCCCCGCGGCACGCTCGCGGTCCAGGTGGTCGGCGATGGCGAGCGCGTCGGGATTGGTCTCGAGCACGTGGCGCAGGGTGGGGCCAGACCGGTCGATGCGCGCGATGCGCTCCAGGTACGCCTCGGTGAGCGCGCGCGCGGTGTGGCGGCCGCTCCGCATCCACTCCTGCAGCTGGGCGAGGGTGGCCTCCTCCAGCTCGGAGGGCTGCGCCTCCGCGCGCGCGGCGTCCGGCGCCGGAGCCCCGGAACGACGCTGGAGACGAGGGGGATCGCCGGCCAGGGCGAGGCCCGCCAGCGCGCCGGCGCCCAGGAACTCGCGGCGGGTGAGGGCGGCGTCCGGGTCCATGGGGTCGCTCATGGGTGGGGCTGGTTGGGGGCACGGGGCCAGGTTTCTTAGTCCTAAGTCCTAAGTCCTAAGTCCTGAACTGCACAAGGATGTGGAATCAGGGAACTCAGGACTCAGGACTCAGGACTTAGGACTATCTTTTCGGGATACCGGCGGTGAGGATCTCGGGATCGCCCGCGGTCACCAGCACGTCGTCCTCGATGCGGATCCCCCCGAAATCGCGCAGCCGCTCCACGCGGTCCCAGTCCACCTGGTCGCGGTGGCGCTCGCGGCGCGCGGGGTCGTCCAGCAACGCGGGGATGAAGTAGATCCCCGGCTCGATGGTGATCGCCATCCCCGGCTCCAGCGGCAGGTCCGTGCGCAGCTTCTTCAGCGCGGGGTGCTCGCTCGGCTTGCGGCCGGGGACGCCCCCGGCGGCGTCGCGCACCCCCAGCCCCACCAGGTGGCCGATGCCGTGGGGGAAGAAGAGCGAGTGCGCCTCCTGCTCCACCAGCGACTCGGGGTCGCCGCGCAGGAGCCCCAGCTCCACCAGCCCGCGCGTCAGGTCGACGGCGGCGGCCAGGTGCAGGTCGCGCACCTCGGTCCCCGCGCGGCAGCGGGCGATGGACGCCTCCTCGGCGGCGAGGACCACGTCGTACAGCGCCTGCTGCTCGGGGGTGAAGCGCCCGTCCACCGGGTAGGTGCGGCTCACGTCCGCCACGTAGCCGCCCACCTCGGCGCCGGCGTCGATCAGCAGCAGCTCGCCAGCGCGCAGCGCGCGCGCGCCCGGCTCGAAGTGCAGCACGGCGGCGTTGGGCCCGCTCCCCACGATGGTGCCGTAGGCGGTGGCGTCGGCGCCGGCGCGGAAGAAGGCGGCCTCCAGCTCCACCTGCAGCGCCCGCTCGGTGACGCCCGGGCGGATCAGGGGGCGCAGGGCGGCATACCCCGCTTCGGTAGCGCGCACGGCGGCGCGCATCCGCGCCAGCTCCTCGTCGTCCTTGGGGCGGCGCACCATGGAGAGGAGGCCGCGCAGGCGCTCGGTCAGCTCCTCGTCGGCCTCCACGCCGGCGGGCGGGGCGCCGAGCACGGCCAGCGGGCGGCCGCTCCGGGCGGAGAGCCAGCCGTCCAGCTCGGCGTGGGGGGCTTCGCCGGGGCCGGGGTCGGCGGGGACGGCGCCCTCCCACACCCGCTCGTCCTCGGTGACCTCGGGGACGAAGTCGGTCCACCCCTCGGCGGGGTCGAAGGCCAGCACGCTGCCGGGGCGCAGCCGGTCGGCGAGGTAGAAGTACTCGGGATGGACGTGGAAGGGATACTTCTGGTCGCCCCGCCCGGGCTTGCCCAGGAGGTCGCCGGCCCCGATCACGACCACCTCGTCGCGCAGCTCCCAGCGGGCGGCGGCGGCGGCCCGGCGGCGGTCCAGGTACGGTTTCGGCGGCATGACGGCCAGTGCGAGAGTGCGAAGTGCGAAGTGCGAAGTGCGAAGTGCGAAATCAGATCCGGTGCTGTTGAAGCCTCGCGCGGTCTGCGAGGCTTTCCGTCGTCGTAGCCGCGGGTTTACCCGCCCGCCGCTGGGACGCCCCCGGCTGGGCCGCCCCTACCGCCCACCCCGCCCGCGCCCCCTCCGCCGGCCACCCGCACCTGGGGGACGTCGGTGCGCAGCCAGTGCTCCAGCACGAGCTGCTGCCGCTCGGTGGGCTCGGGCACCGGGCGCACCACCAGCCGCGCCGGCGGGCCGGACTCCACCTCCATCGTCAGCGTCACCAGCTCGTCGCCGTCGTTGACCCCGGCGCGGAAGGCCGGCGTCCCCGCCAGCACGTGCGACACCAGGATCTTCCCCCCCTCGTACTTGAACTGGATCCCCGTGCGCACCTCCGTCCGCACCCGCTCGGCCCCCGGCTCCGCCGGTGAGCCGCTGCGCGCCGGCGCCACGGGCGCGCCCTCGCCCGCCGGCACCACCTGCAGCCCCGCCACCGCCAGCGCCTCGTCGAACTCCAGGTCGTCCGTGCTGCGCAGCCAGCGGTCGAAATGCGGGCGCAGGTCGGTCCCCGCCAGCTCGGAGGCGAGCGCCTCCACCCTCCCCGCCGGATAACCCTCGTCGCGCTTGCCGTAGCGCTCCCAGAGGATGCGCAGCAGGTCGTCGAGCGAGCGCCGGTTGTCGGTGGCGCCGCGCAGCGTCAGGTCCAGCAGCAGGGCCACCAGCGCGCCCTTCTGGTAGTAGGAGACCTGCGCGTTGGGGGTGTGCGCGTCCGGCCGGTAGAACTTGATCCAGGCGTCGAAGCTCGCCTCCTCCAGCGACTGCACCCTGCGCCCCGGGAGCTGCTGGAAGCGGGAGATCATCTCGCCCAGCTTGTCCAGGTAGCGCTGCCGGGGCATCATCCCGCTGCGGCGCAGCAGCAGGTCCGTGTAGTAGGTGGTGAAGCCCTCCACCACCCACAGCTCGCGGGTGTAGGTCTCGTGCGTGTAGTCGAACGGCCCCAGCCCCTCGGGGCGGATGCGCTTGCCGTTCCCCACGTGGAAGAACTCGAGCGCCACCAGCCCCAGGAACTGCTCGTAGAGGGGGCCGCGGAAGGTCCAGCGGTCCACCAGCAGCGAGGTGCTCTCGCGGTGCTCCAGCCCCCCGGAGGCGCCCGGCACCGCGTGCACGATGAAGGTGAAGGCGGGGTAGGGGAGCTCGCCCCCGAAGAGCGCCTTCTCGGCCTGGACGATGAGCGAGGTGTCCGCCACCAGCCGCCGGGGATCGTAGTTCCCCTGCCCCCAGATGGCGTAGCGGTGCCGCTTCCCCTCCAGCTGCCACTCGATCAGCGTGTGCTGGCCGATCTCCAGCGGCGAGTCGACCAGGTGGTCGTAGTGCTCCGCCCGGAAGCGGCTCCCCTCGCCGGGGAGAGCGGTGGTCACTCGCCAGTTCTCCGGCTTCTCCACCTCCAGCTCGACCGGCTCGCGCTCGCGGCCGGCCAGGTAGACGAAGACGCTGGCGCCGTTGACGTAGCCGTGCGTGGCGTCCAGGTGGCTGGTGCGCACGCTGATCTCGTTGGCGTACACGGCGTAGCGCGCCACCAGCGCGCCGTCCGCCGGCGCGGCGACCCGCCAGGTGTTCTTGTCGGTCTTCTCCCACGCCAGCGCCCGCCCCGCCCCGTCCTCGGCGCGGAAGTCCTGCACGTTGCGGGGGAACTCGCGCATCAGGTACGAGCCGGGCGTCCACGAGGGCATCACCAGCTCGGCCGGGCCGCGCACCCCCTCGGCCCGGACCTCCACCTGGAAGAGGTGCGAGTGCGGCTCCGGCATGCGGAGCCGGTAGGCGACGCCCGTCACGCCGTCAGCGCCGGCGCCGGGACTTCCGCCCCCGGCCCCGCCAGAGCAGCGTGGCCAGGGTGCCCGCCACGATCCCCGTGCCGATGGCCGCCGGCCGGGCGAAGCGCGACACGCGCGACTCCTTGAGGATGTTCCCGGCCATGAAGATCACGTTGGCCGGGCGCTCGGCCAGGCGCCGCATGAGGTAGGGGTACCACGAGTCGCCGAAGGGGACGTACACGCGCACGTTGTAGCCCTCCTCGCGCAGGCGCGTCTGCAGGTCGCGCCGCACGCCGTAGAGCATCTGGAACTCGAAGCTCTCCTTGCCGATCCCCCGCTCCCAGACGAAGCGCCGCGCGTGGTCGATGATGGCCTCGTCGTGGGTGGCCACCGCGGGGTAGACGCCGGCCTCCAGCAGCCGCTCCATCTCCTCCACGTAGCGCCGGTCCACGTCCGCCTTGTCGGGGAAGGCCACCGCCTCGGGCTCCAGGTAGGCGCCCTTCACCAGCCGCACCCGCGAGCCCAGGGCGATGAGGCGCTCCAGGTCGTCCGGGGTGCGGCGGAGGGAGGACTGGAGCACCGTGCCCACGTTGCGGAAGCCGCCGCTCCACAGGTCGTCCAGCAGGTCCAGGGTGCGGTCCGTGTACTCGGACGACTCCATGTCGAGGCGCACGAAGACCTCGCCCTCGCCGTTGCCCAGCTCGCGGGCGCGCTGCAGCACCAGCTCCAGGTTGGCGCGGCAGGACTCCTCGTCCAGCTCCAGCCCGAACTGGGTGGGCTTCACCGAGATGTTGGCGTCCACCCCCTGGCCGGCGATCGCCTCCAGGGTGCGGATCGCCATGTCGGTGGCGGCCTCGGCCTCTTCGCGGGTGCGCACCGACTCGCCCAGGTAGTCGAGCGAGACGGTGAGCCCCTGGCGGTTGAGGGCGCGGGCGGCGTCGATGGCCTCCTCCAGCGTGTCGCCCGCCACGAAGCGCTGCGCGAGCGCGCGGGAGACGGGCGCGCGGGTGATGACGCGCCGCGCGGTGGGGCTCTGGCTGAGCTTCAGGAGGCTCTCTTTGAGCATGGCGAGTGGTGGGTTCTGCCCTACGGCGTCGGCGCGTCGGCGGCCTCGGCGCGCCTGCGGCGGATGGTCTCGTCCAGCACCTCGCGCACCCGGGGGAGGGGGAGCGCCTCCAGCGCGGCGCGGGCCTCGGCATCGCTGGCGGCGGCCACCAGGTCGTCCGTCTCCAGGTGCCCCATGATGGCGGTGCCGGTCTGTGCCCAGCGGATGAACACCAGGTATCCCGAGACGGGGGCCTCGGGGTTCCCGGTGGCGTCGGTCTCGATCCCCACGGTGTACGGCTCGCCGTCGGAGCCCTCGAAGGCGGCGGCGCGGCCGTGCACGGTCATGTACCCCCCGAGGGTGGCGTCGGAGGTGCCCTCGG
>DASUNK010000184.1:0-4082 GCA_036277195.1 Longimicrobiaceae bacterium
CACCATGCTCCAGCGGATCGCGGCCGCCCTCGACCAGCGGGTCTCGATCCACATGACACCGCGCACGGCGAGTCGGCGCGGCGCATGACGAAGGCCGGTCCACAAGGGCCGGCCTTCCTGTTTTCACCCGCGGCCGCTCACTCGCGCGGGGGGTCGCCGGGCTGGTAGGGGAGCTGGTTCATCAGGTGGCGCACCACGCCGTCCAGCTTGGAGGTGCGGAGCTGGTCCGTGCGCGCCACCACCACGGTGGACGGCCCGTGCCGGTGCACGTCCAGCGTGACGGTGCCCTCGCCGCCCGACCAGGTGACGCCGTGCGGCGACTCCTGCACGCGACCCAGCTCGGCCCGCTCGCGGAAGATCTCGTCCGCCAGCGCGAACACCTCGCGGGCGGGGATCACGGTGCTGCGCTCGTAGTCCGACATCGCCTGACGCCTATCCTCCCGCTGCGCTCGTCTCGTCCACGGCCCGGCGGAGCACCGCGTACGGGTGCGCTCCCACCAGCACCCGCGCCGCTTCTCCCCGGCCGACCACCATCACCGGCACCCCCTCGAACCCCGCCCGCAGCGCCACCTCCCGGTCCGCCGCCACCGCGGCCGCGTGCGCGTCCACGTCCAGCACCACCTTGACCTCGGAGGGGTCCAGCCCCACCGCGGCGCCCAGCGCCACCAGCACGTCGATGCGTCCCACGTCCAGCCGGCGGGCGAAGTAGGCGGCGAACACCGCGTCGCGGAACGCGCCCTCCACCCCCCGCTCGCGCGCCAGGCGCGCGGCCTCGTGCGCCTTGCGCGTCCGGCTGCGCCGCGGCGGCGGGGCAAGCTCCACCCCCAGCTCCTCGGCCAGCGCGCGCGCCGCCTCGATCTCGCTCTCCCCCACGGGCGGCGGCAGCGGCTCGGGGGCGGGGTACAGCTCGTAGGCCCGGTACTCGGGCGCCACCGCCCTCTCGGCCTCCAGCCGGCGCAGCGCGGTCTCGGCGAGATAGGAGAAGGGGCAGGCGAAGTCCGAGAACACGGTCACCGGTACCGCCGCCATTCCCCGCCCCCGCGTGCGCGCCGCCGGCTGTGAGCGGGCGCCAATCTGACCGCGCGCGCGGTGCCGCGCAAGGCGCCGGCTACGGCTTCGTTAGCCGGAAGACGAGCAGGTGGCTGGTGCCCGCCAGGCGCAGGTACAGCTTCCCCTGGTCGAACAGCACGCCGTGCGCCTCGCCGCCCGGGCGCAGCAGCCGCGCCCCGCCGTCCTCCACGACGTACTCGCCGCGCTCCGGCTCCGCGGGCGGCGAGGTGACGGAGATCGCGCCGGTCTGCCCGCGCACCGTGCGCCGCCGGAGGAGCACCAGCTCGTAGCTGCCGCGCTCCGGTCCCTCCCCTTCTCCCGCCTCAGCGGTGGAGAGCATGAGGGTGGCGCCCACCAGCTCCATCTGCCCCGTGGAGGAGGACTCCAGCAGCACGGGGAAGGCCTGCCCGTCCATCCCCTCCCCGATCCACATCCCCGCCACGCCGGAGGACTCCTCGTCCTCGTCGTCGCTCTTGACGGGGAACTGGTAGCCGAAGGCGAAGACGAGGCCGCTCAGGTCCAGGGCGCGCGGCCACTCTTCGGGCACCACCGCGTCGTCGGCCCCCCAGTCCACGCTGGGGAAGTGGCGGTGCCGGTACGCGGCCTCGGCGATGAGGCCCGAGAGGGGACCCCGGTCCAGGTACACCCCGAGCGACGCGCCCAGCTCCAGCGTCTGGCCGGTGGCGGGGTGGCGCGTGCCGTCCGGGTCGAAGGCCCGCGCGTTCCACAGCTCCACGAAGCCGAAGGTCCCGCCCACGTAGCCACGCACCAGGTCGGTTCCCGGGAGCCGCTGCCCGCTGACGTACAGCGAGATGCTGGGGAAGGAGCGTACCGAGCCGCGGAAGTCCAGCCCCTCCACCTGCGACTCGAAGCCGCGGAGGAAGCTGGTGCCGAGCCCCAGCTCGTAGTCGAGGCCGCCGGGGGTGGAGCGGAGGTTGATGAGCACCTCGCCGCCCGCGCCGACGAGGCAGCAGAAGGGATCGCTGGAGCTGATGCGCCCGCGGTCGAACACGCCCCCGGTCTGGATGAAGAGGGAGATGTTCTCCACGTTCTCGAACAGCCCGGTGAGGAGCGAGATGTCCTGCGCGGCGGCGGGTGCCGCGGCGGCCGCCAGGCAGAGCGCGGCGGCGAGCGGGGTTCTGCGCATGTGTCGGTCGGGAGTGCGAAAGTGCGAGAGTGCGAAAGTGCGAGAGTAAAAAACCGATCTCCGCCGGCCTCACCGCCAGCAGCGCAGCGGGAGGTCGAGCGCGCTGTAGTCGCCGGGGTGGCTGAAGTGCCACCACTCCTTGGAATAGTTGACCCACCCCTCCGCGTCCATCGCCCGCAGCAGCTTCTGGCGGTTCTCGCGGACGGCGCCGGTGGCGTTCGCGGTGTGCGCGGCCTCGGAGAAGGTGTCGTACGCCGTCCCCATGTCCAGCTCGCGCCCCGTGTCCAGCCGCACCACCGTCAGGTCCACGGTGGCGCCGCGGTTGTGGCCGCTCTGCCGCGCCACGTACCCCTGCTCCAGCACCCACTGGTTCCCCGAGCGGTTGGCCCACAGCACCATGGCCTGCGTGGCGCGGATCGGCCGGTAGGCGTCGAAGACCTTGAGCCCCAGCCCCTCACGCCGCAGCCGCGCCTGCACGCGCACCAGCGCGTCGGCGGCGCGCGGGCGCAGCAGCGCGCGCGGGTACTCGTAGCCCGGGAGCCGGCGTCCGGTGAAGTTGTCGTCGGTGGCGTAGCGGATGTCGAACCGCAGGGTGGAATCGCGCTGGTTCAGGAGCACCAGCTCCTCGCCCGGCGGCAGCGCACACGACTCCGGCCCGGAGTTGGGGCCGACGCCGGGGCAGCTGGCACTCAGCAGCACCAGGGAATAAAGGGGGAGGATCCGGGAGGGGCGCATGGGAGAGGGCTCCGGCGTCAGAACTCGTAGCGGCCACCGTCGTGGCCGTATTCGACCTGGGGGAAGATGGACCGCGCCTCGGCCAGCTCCTCCTCCTTCGGATCGGGCGGGAGGTGCACCAGCACCAGGCGCCGCACCCCGGCGTCGCGCGCCACGCGGGCGGCGTCCTCATTGCCCGTGTGGCCCCGGAAGCGGCCCGTCGCCTCGTGCACCAGGATGTCGGCGTTCGCCGCCAGCCCGGTGATGGCCTCGGCGCGCTCCGTGTCGCACGAATACGCCACGGCGCCGCCGCCGCGCGCGTCCTCCACCCGCACCCCCACCACCGGCACGGGGTGGATCCCCGGGGCGGCGGTGACGCGCCAGTGCTCCGTCTCCAGCACCGCGGCGCGCTGCGCCCGCTCCACGCGGTGCCAGCGCAGCTCGGGGACGTCCCAGCTCGAGGTGTCGAACGCCTCCCACGCCCGCCGCGCCTGCGCCACCGCCTCGTCGATGCCGTAGACGTCGATCGGGCGCTCGCGCCCGCCCACCCACAGCCGCTCCACGAAGAGGGGGAAGCCGGCCACGTGGTCCGGGTGCTCGTGCGTCACGATCAGCGCGTCGATGGTGGCCGGGTCGACCTGCGACGCCAGCAGCCGCTGCACCGCGTCGCCCCCGCAGTCCACCACGATCGTGGAGCCCGCGCTCTCGAAGGCCAGCATGGTGGTGGTGCGGGTGGCGTCGCTGTAGGCGGCGCCGGTGCCCAGCAGGTGCAGGACGGCCATCGTGCGCACTCTCGCGGGTGAACGGTGCACGGCTCCGGAAAGCTGCCCCGTGTGTGCACGCGAAGCAAGTATCTCCTGCTCTCGTCCTTTCGTCCTTTCGTCCTTTCGTCCTTTCGCACTCTCGCACTTTCGCACTTTCGCACTCCCGCACTTTCGCACTCCCGCACTTCCCCACCCCGGAACGAGACTTGCCGTCACGCCGGGCGAAAGTGGCGCGAGCGAGCGGACTTCCGGACGGAGGGTGACGGCATGGCGGCGGCCAAGCGGACGAGGGACCACGGCGAGATCCGGCGGTGGGTGGAGGACCGCGGCGGCATTCCCACCGTCGTGGAGGGCACCGGCGGGCTCCTCCGCATCGACTTCGTGGAGGGGAGGGGGAGCGGCGGGCG
>DASUNK010000185.1:0-10951 GCA_036277195.1 Longimicrobiaceae bacterium
GAGCCCCAGGAGCGGGTTCACGACGGCGGTCAGGAAGAGGTGGGTGCTCAGGATCGGCGTCGCCGCGCCCGCGCGCAGCCGGTCGAGGTCCAGCACCGCGGCCGCGTGCAGGGACATCTCCACCACGGCGAGGCCGGCGGCGGCGAGCGCGAAGCGGCTCCACCACCGGGCGCGGGGATCGAGCTCGGCGCGGCGGTGCCAGAGGGCCAGCCCGAGGAGGAGGAGAACCCAGCTGAGGAGTATGAAGAGGTGCGACGGGATCCACTCCGGGTCCTCCATCATCCTCCCCAGCGAGTCGTGGAAGGGGAGGTCGAGGTGCGGCGAGGGGTGGCGCGGGCCACCCAGCATCATCGCGACGCCCGACAGGAAGAACGCGGCACGCCAGAAGGGAATCCGGGGCATGATCTCCTCGCCTGCGTGGAAGGTGGAGCCAGCCGGCGGCGCCCGGCTGGAATTGCGTTCCAGTAGATGGAACTATATTATGGAGTAATGGCGGAGGCAAGAGATCCGGAGACGGGGCGGCTGGCGGAGCGGCACGCGGCGGTGACGCGGGGAACCATCCTGCGCGCGGCGCGGGAGCTCTTCCGCGAGCGGGGCTACGGCGCCACCACGGCGAAAGCGCTGGCGGAGCGTGCCGGCGTGGCGGTCCAGACCATCTACTCCGCGTTCGGGTCGAAGGCGGGCGTGGCGCTGGCGCTGGTGGAGCTGGCGATCGAGGAGTCGGCGATCGGCGAGCTGGCGCAGCGGCTGCCGGCGGTGCGCGACCCGGCGGAGGGGATCGCGCTGATCGTGGGCATCCGGCGCCGCCTGCGCGAGCGGGCGGGGGAGACGATCGCAGTGATGCGGGAGGGGGCGGCGATCGAGCCGTCGCTGCGGAAAGCGTGGGAGGAGGGGCGGCGGCAGCGCCGCGGCGGGCAGCTCCTGGTGATGCGCCGGCTCGAGGAGCAGGGCGCGCTCGCCGAGGGCCTCGACGCCGCGCGCGCGGCCGACATCAGCGGCGCCCTCACGGCCGACGAGGTCGCGGACGTCCTCCTCGAGCAGGGCGGCTGGAGCTACGACGAATACGAGTCCTGGCTGATCGAATCGCTCAAGCGGCTGCTCCTGCGGTGATCCGAGCCAGGCAGTAAAGAGGTCTCACGGAGGTCACGGAGGACACGGAGAGCATACCGCTCCCGCAGTTCCCTCCGTGACCTCCGTGTCCTCCGTGTGAGAAAGTAGTACCTTGGAGCGCGACCGATCCCCCTCCTCCCAGCAACGGAGACGACGCGCCCCATGCCCCACGACGCGGACGCCATCATCGTCGGCGCCGGCCTCGCCGGCCTCGCCGCCGCCGCTGAGCTCGCCGAGGCCGGCCGCAGGGTGATCGTGCTGGAGCAGGAGCCCGAGGCGTCGCTGGGCGGACAGGCGTTCTGGTCGTTCGGCGGCCTCTTCCTGGTGGACTCGCCGGAGCAGCGCCGCATGCGCATCCGCGACTCGCGCGAGCTGGCGCTGCAGGACTGGCTCGGCTCCGCGGGGTTCGACCGCGACGAGGACCGCTGGCCCCGCCGCTGGGCCGAGGCGTACGTCGACTTCGCCGCCGGCGAGAAGCGGGCGTGGCTGTACGCGCAGGGCGTCCGCTTCTTCCCCGTGGTGGGGTGGGCCGAGCGCGGCGGCTACCTCGCCACCGGGCACGGCAACTCGGTGCCGCGCTTCCACGTCACCTGGGGGACGGGGCCCGCCGTGTTGGAGCCCTTCGTCCGCCGCGTGCGCGCGGCCGAGGCCCGCGGAGTGCTCCAGCTCCGCTTCCGCCACCGGGTGAGCGAGCTGACGGTGACGGACGGCACGGTGGACGGGGTGCACGGCGAGGTGCTGGAGCCGAGCGAGGCGGCGCGGGGAACCTCGTCCTCGCGCACGCCCGCGGGGGAGTTCACCCTGAAGGCGCAGGCGGTGATCGTCACCTCCGGGGGGATCGGCGGCGACCACGACCTGGTGCGCCGCAACTGGCCGAAGCGCATGGGCGAGCCGCCGCGGCGGATGATCTCCGGCGTCCCCGCGCACGTGGACGGGCGCATGCTGGAGATCTCCCGTGCCGCCGGGGGGAACGTCGTCAACCCCGACCGCATGTGGCACTACACGGAAGGGATCCAGAACTGGGATCCCGTCTGGCCGATGCACGGCATCCGCATCCTCCCCGGCCCCTCGTCGCTCTGGATCGACGCGCGCGGCCGGCGCCTCCCCGCGCCGCTCTTCCCCGGCTTCGACACGCTGGGCACGCTGGAGCACATCGCCCGGACGGGATACGACTACACCTGGTTCGTGCTCACCCAGCGGATCATCGAGAAGGAGTTCGCCCTCTCCGGCTCGGAGCAGAATCCCGACCTGACGGGGAAGAGCGTGCGCCAGGTGCTGGGCCGCGTCCTCCCCGGCGCGCCGCCCCCCGTGGAGGCGTTCAAGCAGAAGGGGGTGGATTTCATCGTCCGGCGCACCCTCCCCGAGCTGGTGGAGGGGATGAACGCGCTCACCGGCGAGGCGCTGATCGACGCGGTCGCGCTGGAGCGCGAGATCACCGCCCGCGACCGGCAGCTCGACAACCCCTTCGGCAAGGACGCGCAGGTGACGGCCATCCGCGGCGCGCGCGCGTACCTGGGCGACCGGCTGGTGCGCGTCGCGCGCCCGCACCGGCTGCTCGACCCGGCGGCCGGCCCCCTCATCGCGGTGCGGCTCTCCATCCTCACCCGCAAGACGCTCGGCGGGCTGGAGACCGACCTTTCCGCCCGCGTGCTCCGCGCCGACGGCGAGCCGCTCCCCGGCCTCTACGCCGCGGGCGAGGTGGCCGGCTTCGGGGGCGGGGGGATGCACGGCTACCGGGCGCTGGAAGGGACCTTCCTGGGCGGGTGCCTCTTCTCCGGGCGCACGGCCGGGCGTGCGGCGGCGGAGGCCGCGAGGTGATACGGATTCTGCATCACCAAAGGAGACAAAATTTCCGTTGACCCCGGGGTGCGGCGGGCCCAACTTTGAGCGGCTGGTCCATCCTCCCTCCCACCGGAGAAAACCCCATGCGCCCCCGCACTCTCCTCGGCGCCGCGGCAGCCTGGCTGCTCGGCGCGGCCCTGCTCTCGGCCTGTACCGACCGCCTCCCTTCCGCCACGCCCGTGGCGCCGGAGGGCGGCCCGCGGCTGACGGTCACCCCCACCACGCCCTTCGTCACCTTCGACGCCGGGGAGAACCACGCCTGCGCCCTCACCTCCGCCGGACAGGGGTGGTGCTGGGGACGCAACTCCTCGGGGCAGCTCGGCGACAGCACCGCCGCCCCCACCACGGTGCCGGTGGCGGTCTACCACCCCACGGGCGTCACCTTCGACCAGGTGAGCTCGGGGAAGATCCACAACTGCGCGCTCACCTCGGCCGGGCAGGCGTACTGCTGGGGATACAACGCCGACGGCCGCCTGGGCGACAGCACCTACTTCAACCCGCTGATGCCGGTGGCGGTGCTCCCGCTGGGCGGGGTGGCGTTCACCAGCGTGAGCGCGGGCGGCGCCCACACCTGCGGGCTGGACTCCTCCGGCAACGCGTACTGCTGGGGGAGCAACGCCTACGGGCAGGTCGGCGACAGCACCACCACCTTCCAGCTGACCCCGGTGGCGTCGCGGATGCCCACCGGCGTCACCTACTCGCAGATCGCCGCGGGCGACAAGCACACCTGCGCGCTCGGCACCAGCGGCCAGGCGTACTGCTGGGGGTACGGCGGCGACGGCGCGCTGGGGCACAACTCCCTGCTGGGGAGCCGCATCCCCGTGGCGGTGCAGCAGCCGGCGGGGGTGACCTTCACCTCCATCGCCACCGAGTACAACCACTCGTGCGGGCTGACCTCGGGCGGGCAGGCGTACTGCTGGGGGTACAACTTCTACGGCCAGCTGGGCGACAACACCACCACCACGCCGCGCAAGGTGCCGGTGGCGGTGCAGCAGCCCGGGGGCGTCACCTTCAGCGCCCTGACCACGGGCGCCCAGCACACCTGCGCGGTCACCAGCGGCGGGCAGGCGTACTGCTGGGGCTACAACACCAGCGGCCAGGTGGGAGACGCCACCACCACCTCGCCGCGGCTGACGCCGGTGGCGGTGTCGCAGCCGGCGGGGGTGAGCTTCGGGCTGGTGGCCGACGGCTCCTACCACAGCTGCGGGCTGGACGGGGTGGGGCAGGCGTGGTGCTGGGGGAAGAACAACTTCTCGCAGATGGGCGACGGCACCATCATCAACCGCAGCTCGCCGGTGGCGGTCTCGCACTGAGGCCTTCACCCTGAAGCCGCCTGCCCCCCGCCGCGGTACGGGGGGCGCAAGCGGAAACGGCACCCGGTCGCGCGCGAGGCGCGGGACCGGGTGCTTTTTCATCCCCGCACCCCGGCGCCCGCGCGTGGGGGAGACGACCACCGCTCGCTGGTCTTCGTGGCGCTCCTGCTGGCCATATTCATGGCGGCCATCGAGGGCACCATCGTGGCGACCGCTGCCGTTCGCGATCCTCTACAGCCCGTAGATCGGCGCCAGCTTGGCGCGCAGGTAGGTGATCAGCGGCTCGTGCGCCAGCGGGCGCCCGGTGATGCGCTCGCACAACTCCGGGGCGGTGTAGCGCCGGCCGTGCGCCCACACGTTCGCCCGCATCCACTCCAGGAGCACCCCGAACTCCCCCCGCCGCAGGTGCTCGTCGAGGTCGGGCACCGCCTCGCGCACCGCCACCCAGAACTGCGCCGCGTACAGGTTCCCCAGCGAATAGGTGGGGAAGTAGCCGAACGCCCCCATCGACCAGTGGATGTCCTGCAGCACGCCGCGCCGGTCGTCCGGCACCTGCAGCCCCAGGTCGGCGCGGATCCGCTCGTTCCACGCTCCCGGCAGGTCGGCCACCGCCAGGTCGCCCGCGAGGAGGGCGCGCTCCAGGTCGAAGCGCAGCATGATGTGCAGGTTGTAGGTGGCCTCGTCGCTCTCGATGCGGATGAGCGACGGCTCCACCACGTTCATCCCCCGATACGCCGTCTCCACGTCCAGCGTGTCGAGCGCGGGGGAGGCGAACGTCTCCTGGAGCCGCGGCAGGCACCACTCCCAGAAGGGCCGCGACCGTCCCACGAAGTTCTCCCAGGTGCGCGACTGGCTCTCGTGGATCCCGGTGCTGGCCGCCTCGCCCAGCGGCTGGCCGAAGCGCTCCGCCTTGGGGAGGTTCTGCTCGTAGAGGCCGTGCCCCGTCTCGTGCAGGGTGCTCCCCAGCGCGCTGGGGAACTGGTCCTCGTGGTAGCGCGTGGTCAGCCGCACGTCGCCGGGGCCCACCCCCTCGCAGAAGGGGTGGGTGGAGACGTCGAGCCGCCCCGCCTCCAGGTCGAACCCTATGCGCTCCACCAGCGCGCGGGTGAAGGCCACCTGCCGCTCGACGGGGATCGGCGCGCGCATCCACGCCGTGTCCGGCCGCTGCCCGGAAGTGGCAACCGCGCGGATGAGCGGTGCCAGCTCGGCGCGCAGGGCGGTGAAGGTGCGCTCCACGTCGGCGGTGCGGGCGCCGGGCTCGTACTCGTCCAGCAGCGCGTCGTAGGCGGTGCCGCCCGCGGGCCACCCCAGCGCCTGCGCGCGCTCGCGGTTCAGCCGCAGCACCTTCTCCAGCCAGGGGGCGAAGGTGGCGAAGTCGCTCCGCTCGCGGGCCTCCTTCCAGGCGTTCATGGAGAGGGAGGTGGTCTCGGCGAAGGCGCGCACCAGCTCGCCGGGGAGGCGGGTGGCGCGGTCGAAGTCGCGCCGGATCTCGCGCAGGTTGGCGGCCGCGGCCGGGTCGGCGAGGAGGTCCGTGTCCGCCTCGCACGCCGCCAGCAGCTCGCCCACGCGCGGCGAGGTGCGCCGCTCGTGCACGATGGCCGAGAGCGCGGACATCTGCGCCGCGCGCAGGGCGGCGCCCTTCGACGGCATGTAGGTCTCCTGGTCCCACCCGATCACGGCGCTGGCCGAGGAGAGGGTGGCCGCCTCGCGCAGCAGCGCCCGCAGCTCGGCGTAGGCTCCGTTCTCGCGGTCTGGCTCCGGCATCCGGCTCGCGCCTCGGGAACAGGGTTCTCGCATCGGAAGGGCTCCCCTAATAACACCCCGGCGCGGGGAAAGGGAAGGGCGGGGATGGTATGAAGAGGAGGACCGCGCCCGGCCGCCCGGCCGCCGCCACTGCTGGCGTGGGCGGCTGAAGCCGCGGCTACGACGACGGAAAGCCTCGCAAACCGCGCGAGGCTTCAACCGCTCCCGATCTTCTCGCTCTGCGCCTGAGCCGTCGAACAATCCTCCCCCGGAACGGGGGAGGGTGGCGAGCCTGAGCGAGCCGGGTGGGGGCCGCCGGGCGGGCTCCCCCTACACCCGCAGCTCGGGCGTGCCGGCGCGCGCGGCCTCGGGGTAGCGCTCCAGCACCGGCTCCACCCACTCCGCCAGGAACTCGTCCACCTGCTGCGGCGCGCGCCCCACGTACAGCTCCGGGCGCAGGTCCTCCTCCAGCTCCGCGCGCGTCACCCCGAACGCCTCGTCGGCGGCGATGCGGTCCAGCAGGTCCCCCGGCAGCCCTTCCTCCTTGATCCGCCGCCCCGCCGCCACCGAGTGCCGGCGCACCCGCTCGTGCAGCTCCTGCCGGTCGCCGCCGCGCTTGACCGCGCGCATCATCAGGTTCTCGGTGGCCAAGAAGGGGAGCTCCTCCAGCAGGTGGCGCCGGATCATCTCCGGGTGCACCACCAGCCCCGCGGCCACGTTGTGCACCAGCAGCAGCACCGCGTCGGTGCCCAGGTACGCCTCGGGGACGGCGATGCGCTTGTTGGCCGAATCGTCCAGCGTGCGCTCGAACCACTGGCTGGCGGCGGTGAACGCCGGGTCCAGCGAGAGGGTGATGACGTGCCGCGCCAGCGCGCCGATGCGCTCCGAGCGCATCGGGTTGCGCTTGTACGGCATGGCGCTGGAGCCGATCTGGTGCTCCTCGAACGGCTCCTCCACCTCCTTGAGGTGCGAGAGGAGGCGGACGTCGTTGGCCAGCTTCGAGGCGCTCTGCGCCACCCCCGCCAGGGTGGAGAGGAAGGCGTAGTCCGTCTTGCGCGTGTACGTCTGGCCGGTGACGCCGTACACCTCCTCGAACCCCATCTTCCGCGCCACCAGGCGGTTGAGGCGCTCCACCTTCTCGCCGTCGCCCTCGAACAGGTCCAGGAACGAGGCCTGGGTCCCCGTGGTCCCCCGCACCCCGCGGAAGCGCAGCGTGCGCAGGCGGAACTCGATCTCCTCCAGGTCCAGCAGCAGGTCCTGGATCCAGAGGGTGGCGCGCTTCCCCACGGTGGTGGGCTGCGCCGGCTGGAAGTGGGTGAAGCCGAGCGTCGGCAGGTCGCGCCAGCGGCGGGCGAAGGCGGCCAGCGCCGCCACCGCCGCCACCAGCCGGTCGCGCACCAGCCGGGTGGCCTCGCGGTGCTGGATGAGGTCGGTGTTGTCGCCCACGTAGGCGCTGGTGGCGCCCAGGTGGATGATGCCGCGCGCCTCGGGGGCCTGCTCGCCCAGGTGGTGCACGTGCGCCATCACGTCGTGGCGCAGCTCGCGCTCCAGCGCCGCCGCGCGCGCCAGGTCGAAGTCGTCCAGGTGCGCGCGCAGGGCTTCCACCGCCTCGGCCGAGACGGGGAGCCCCAGCTCGCGCTCGGCCTCGGCCAGCGCCAGCCAGAGCCGGCGCCAGGTGCCGAACTTGAACCTGGCGGAGAAGATCTCCGACATCTCCGCCGAGGCGTAGCGCTCCGTCAGCGGGTTGGAATAGCGGTCGCTCGCCATCAGTCCTCCACCAGCCGCGGGCCGCGCGGGCGCTCGGCGATCTCCTCGAACGACGGGTACGCCACCTCGCTCAGGAACAGCCCCTCCGGCGGCGCGGGGGGCGACGTCTCCAGCTGCGGCTGGTTCGCCAGCAGCCGGCGCATGTCGTCTTCCGGGCGCTGCCCCAGCCCGATGTCCACCAGCGTCCCCACCAGGTAGCGCACCATGTGGTGGAGGAAGCGGTTCGCCGTCACCTGGAACTCCAGCCCCACCTCCTCCCACTCCGCCCAGCGCGCCGCCGACACCGTGCAGCGGTCCCCCCGCTCCTCCTGCCCCGCCTTGGCGAAGGCGCGGAACGAGTGCTCGCCCACCACCAGCTCGGTGGCCCGCTCCATGGCGCTCAGGTCCACCGGGCGCAGCAGCGGCCAGCACCAGGGCGCGCGGAAGGGCGAGTCGCTCTCCGGCGCCAGCCCCAGCCGGTAGACGTACGAGCGGGAGACGGCGTCGTAGCGCGGGTGGAAGCGCGGGGGCGCCGGCCCCGCGTCGGCGATCCACACGTCGTCCGGGAGGAGGGCGTTCAGCGCCCGGCGCAGCGCGTGCGGCGTCCACTTCAGCGGGACGTCGGCCGCCGCCACCTGGCCGGTGGCGTGCACGCCCCGGTCGGTGCGCCCCGAGCCCAGCACCGGGCAGGGCGCGTCCACCAGCTTGGCCAGGACGCGCTCCAGCTCGCCCTGCACGGTGCGCTGGTCGGGCTGCACCTGCCAGCCGTGGAAGCCGCGGCCGTCGTAGTGGATGGTGAGGCGGATGCGGTGCCGGTCGGGGTCGTTCACGGGGACACAACCTGCCGGGCTGGCCCGTGCGTGTCAAGCCGATGTGCGGCCCGTTCCAGCGCTTGCGCCGATTGACAGCGCGCCGCGCCCTCGGTTACGTTCCCCCTTCGCCGCCACCCCTCCGAACGTCCCCTGCGCCCAGGCCCGGCGGACCATGCAGCTCGCGGTTCGGCTCCACGACGCCCTCGACACCGAGACGGTCCTCCAGCGGCTCCTCCCCGTGCTGGCGGGGGCGCGCGGCGAGCGCCGGGTGGCGTTCGCGCGCTACGACGCCGAATCGGGGACGCTGGTGCGGCGCTGGAGCACCCGCGAGGGCTCCGGCGAGGTGGAGTCCGCCCCGCTCGCCCTGGAGCCGGAGCGGCTGCACGTGCTGCTGGAAGACGATACGGGGGGCGCCCGCCCCTTCCGCCCGGCCGACTCGGCGCCCGCCTGGGCGCTGCGCGACCTCCTCCCCGCGGTGGAGCCCGAGCGCTACTGGGTGCGCGTCCGCGCCGTGGCCCACGACGGGCTCTGGCTGGGCGTGCTGGTGGTGGCCGAGCCGCGCCGCTGGATGTTCGCCCGGCGGGGGGAGGAGTCGGTCGACGCCGGCGCCGACGTGCTGGAGCTCTGCCTGGCGCGCGCCGAGAGCCTGCGCGCGCGCGAGGAGGCGGCCGAGTCGCGCCGCGTCTCGCTCTCCACCCTCACCGCCGACCGGCTGCGCGACTCCGAGCGCGCCGCCGGCGACGCCCGCGCCGCCCTGGAGGCCACCGAGGCACGGCTGGAGGCGCTGGAGCGCGCCGCCGCCAGCGCCACCGAGATGCTGATGGAGGCGCACGTCGAGCTCGACCGCCGCAGCACGCGCCACCAGCGGCAGACGCGCGTCCTCTTCCTCCTGCGCAAGCTGCTGGAGAAGAGCGCGCTGGGGATGCCGCCCGACGAGCTGGCCGGCGAGATCGTGCGCACGGTGAGCGAGGCGTTCGGCGGCGGGCGCTGCTCGCTCCTGCTGATCGACGCCGGCGCGGAGGACGGTGCCCTGCGCCTGGCCGCCGCCGTGGGGCTGCCGCCGGAGGTGCTCTCGGCGGGGGTGCGCATCCCCCTGGGGAGCGGCGTCTCCGGCCAGGTGGCCAGCAGCCGCACCGCCGTAGTGGTGCGCGACCCCGAGGAGGGCGAGAGCCACCCGCTGGTGCGCGACCCGTGGTACACGGGCCCCGCCTTCGCCTCGCTCCCGCTGAGCTGCCGCGGTCAGCTGCTGGGCGTGCTCAACCTCGCCAACTTCCGCACCGGCACGGTGGACGACTTCGAGGTGGAGCAGCTGCGGCTGGTGGCCCTCTGCGTGGGGCTGCTGGTGGACCACGCCGGGCTGAACCAGCGCCTGTTCGCGGGCCGGGCCGCGTGAGCGTGCCGGAGCCGGCCGCCGCGCCGGAGCTGGGCGAGCTGGTGAAGCTCGCCGCCGCGCGTCCGCTCACCGCCGACGAGGCCGAGCGGGCCTTCACCGAGGTGATGGAGGGGCGCGCCACCCCGGTGCAGATGGCGGCGCTGCTGGTGGCCATCCGCGTGCGCGGCGCCGTCCCCGCCGAGGTGGCGGGCGGGGTGCGGGCGCTGCGCCGGGCGATGGTCCCGGTGCCGGTGGAGGCGGCGGAGCTGGTGGACACCTGCGGCACCGGCGGCGGGGCGATCACCACCTTCAACATCTCCACCGCGGCGGCGCTGCTGGCGGCGGGGGCCGGGGTGCGGGTGGCCAAGCACGGCAACCGCTCCTTCACCTCGCGCTGCGGCAGCGCCGACGTGCTGGAGGCGCTCGGCGTGCGCATCGAGCTCACCCCCGAGCGCGAGGCGCGCGTGCTGGAGGAGACGGGGATCGTCTTCATGTTCGCCCCGCTCCACCATCCCGCCATGAAGCACGTCGGCCCCATCCGCCGCGAGCTGGGGATGCCCACCCTGATGAACGTGCTGGGCCCGGTGACCAACCCCGCCGGCGCGCGCCGCCAGGTGGTGGGGGTGAACGACCCCGCGCTGCTGGGGCTGATCGCGGGCGCGCTCGCCGAGCTGGGACACGAGCGCGCGCTGGTGGTGCACGGCCAGCCGGGGATGGACGAGCTGAGCCCGTCCGGCACCAGCGAGGTGCTGGAGGTGGAGGCGGGGCGAGTGGCGCGCCGCACCTTCGACCCGGTGGAGGAGCTGGGGTGGGAGCGCTTCGAGACCGCGGGGCTGGCCGGCGGCGAGCGCGACGAGAACGCCCGCAAGGTGGAGGAGGTGCTGCGGGGGAGGATGGGGGGCGCGGCACGGGCGGCGGTGGTGCTGAACGCGGGCGCCGCGGTCTTCGTGGCGGGGCGGGCCGAGTCGCTGGCGGCGGGCGTCCGCGCCGCCGAGGCCGCGCTCGGCGCCGGG
>DASUNK010000186.1:0-6269 GCA_036277195.1 Longimicrobiaceae bacterium
CGCCCCGGCGGAACCAAGCCTACCGGCCGCCCCCGCCCCCCGCGCGACTACGAGTAAGCCATCGAGCTCACCCTCCCCACCCGCGGGGGGTGAGCCTTCTTCCGGCAGCTAACACGGATGACACCGGCCCAGCTTGGAGGCTATATTTCCGTCCACCCCTTGAATGGAGCGCCGGAACGATGAGCCTGCCACTGGAGCGGCTGGAAGCCGAAGCGCTGGAGCTGCCTGCTGCCGAGCGGGGTCGGCTGGCCAGGCTGCTCATCGCCAGCCTGGAAGACGAGGAGTCCGAGGAAGACCCGACCGAGGTGGAGCGTGCCTGGGACGAGGAGATCCGCCGCCGGCTCGCCGAGTACCGCGCCGGGTTGGTCAAGCCGATTCCCGCCACCGAGGTGTTCGCGGAGGCCCGCGCCCGCCTCCGGTGAGAGAGCCGCCGCCGTTCCTTCCCGCGGCCAGCGAGGAGTTCCTGCGGGAGATCGAATACTACGAAGCAAATCCAGAGGTGTCGGTGCGGAGTTCGTCGCCGAGGTCGATCACGCCGTGCAGCGGATCACCGCCTTCCCCGCGCACGGGAGTCCATACCTGTCAGGGACTCGCCGCGTACTGTTGCACCGCTTCCCGTTCAGCGTCGTCTATATCGTCGAGGATGATTCGCCACTGATCGTGGCGGTGGCGCACCACCGCCGCAGGCCGGGATACTGGCGGAGCCGACTGCGCGCCAGGTGATCCACTCTTGACCAGGAAACTCTCCACACTTAGTTTGAGACCGATCGGTCTCTAACAGCGAAAGCAGCCCATGCGCAGCGGCGAGCAGACCCGGGAGCACATCGTCCGCCAGGCGGCCACCCTGTTCAACCAGCAGGGCTTCTCCGGCGCGTCGCTCTCCGACATCATGGCGGCCACCGGGCTGCAGAAGGGCGGCATCTACCGCCACTTCGAGAGCAAGGAGGCGCTCGCGCTGGAGGCGTTCGACTACGCCGTGCAGTGCATGACGGAGCGCTTCACCGCCGCGCTGGAGGGGAAGCGCCACGCCATCGACCGGCTGGGCGCCGTCATCACCGTCTTCGCCGAGGTCCCGCGTAACCCGCCCGTTCCCGGCGGGTGCCCCATGCTCAACGCCAGCATCGAGAACGACGACGGCAACCCCGCCCTGCGCGAGCGCGCCCGCGCCGCCATGGACGGGCTGCGCGCCCTCATCCGCCGCACGGCCAAGGACGGCATCGCCCGCGGCGAGGTGCGCCCGGACGTGGAGGTGGACCTGCTCGCCACCGTCATGATCTCCACCCTGGAAGGCGCCGTCATGCTCTCGCAGCTCTACGGCGACCCCGGCCACGTGGACCGCGCGGCCGATCACCTGCGGCGGTACCTGGACGCGAGCGTCCGCGCCTGAGCGCGCGGCACGCTCCCTTTTTTTGACCTGGATGAGACCGATCGGTCTCATCACCGACCCGCGGAGGAGGGAAGCGGCCATGGAAGCGAAGCGCTACGACGCCATCGTGATCGGCGGCGGCCCGGGCGGCTACACGGCCGCCATCCGGCTGGCCGCGCTGGGGAAGCGCACCCTCTGCATCGAGCAGGAGAGCCTGGGCGGGGTCTGCCTGAACTGGGGGTGCATCCCCTCCAAGGCGCTCATCACCGTGGCCGGGCTGGTGGAGAAGATCCGCAAGGCCGAGGCGATGGGGATCCGCGCCGGCGAGCCGGTGGTCGACTTCGCCGCCACCCAGCGGTGGAAGGCGGGGATCGTGGCGCGGCTGACGGGGAGCGTGGGCACGCTCATCCGCGGCAACGGCGGCGAGGTGGCGCTGGGGACGGCGCGCCTGCTGGACGCGCGCACGGTGGAGGTGACGGCGTCCGACGGGTCCGTGCAGCGCTACGTGGCCGACGAGGCGATCGTGGTGGCCACGGGGGCGCGGCTGGCCTCGGTGCCGGGCTTCGAGCCGGACGGAAAGCACGTGGTCACGGCGCGCGAGGCGGTGGACCTGGAGCGGGTGCCCGCCTCGCTGCTGGTGATCGGCGGCGGCGTCATCGGGCTGGAGCTGGGGATGATGTACCAGAAGCTGGGGACGCGCCTGGCCGTGGTGGAGATGGCCGACGCGCTGCTGCCGGGGGTGGACGCGGAGCTGGTGCGCGTGGTGGAGCGCCGCCTGCGCGCGCGGGGCGCGGAGGTGCTCACCGGCGCGCGCGCCGCGGGATGGGCGGAGGAGGGCGGCGAGGCGGTGGTGCGGGTGGAGCACGGCGGCGCCGAGCGCCTGCTGCGGGCGGAGAAGGTGCTGGTGGCGGTGGGGTTCCAACCGAACGCGCGGGGGCTGGGGCTGGAGGAGGTGGGGGTGCGGCACCGACGCGCGCGGGCACGTGGTGGTCGACGCGCAGCTGCGCACCTCCGTCCCCGGCGTGTACGCCGTGGGCGACGTGGCGGGCGCGCCGTACCTGGCGCACAAGGCCTTCCGCGAGGCGGAGGTCGCCGCCGAGGTCATCGCCGGGCGCAACGTGCGGCGCGACTGGCTGGCGCTCCCCTCGGCCATCTTCACCGACCCCGAGATCGCCACCGTGGGGATCGGCGAGGCGGAGGCGCGGCGCCAGGGGATCGAGGTGAAGGTGGGGCGCTTCCCCTTCAGCGCCTCCGGCCGGGCGCTGGCCCACGGCGAGACCGAGGGCTTCGGGAAGGTGGTGGCGGACGGGGAGCGGGTGCTGGGGGTGTCGATCGTGGGGCCCGAGGCGAGCGAGCTGATCGCGGAGGCGGCGTTCGCGCTGGAGATGATGGCCTCGGCCGAGGACGTGGCGCTCACCATCCACACGCATCCCACGCTGGGCGAGAGCGTGGGGGAGGCGTTCAAGCACGCGCTGGGCGAGGCGGTGCACATCATGAACCGGCGCCCGGCGCGCCCCTTCTTCCCCCAGCCCGTCCCCGCGGCGGCGTGAGCCGGCGTCCGCCGCGGCTCCCCCGGGGAGCCGCGGCGGATTCCAGCCGCTCACTCCAGCACGAAGCGCTGGCCGTGCTCGGGGATGGTGCACACCCAGTGCAGCCGCTCCTCGATCGCGTGCTGCAGCGCCGCCGCCGCCGCGGGCTCGCCGTGCACGATGAAGGTGCGCTTCGGCGGCGCCGGCATCGCTCCCATCCACGCCAGCAGCTCCTCCGAGTCCGCGTGCGCCGAGAGCCCGTCCAGCGACTCCACCCGGCAGCGGATGTCCACCTGCTGCCCGTGCACCTTCACCGAATCCGCCCCCGCCAGCATCTGCGCCCCGCGCGTTCCCACCGCCTGGTAGCCCGCGAAGAGCACCGTGCTCCGCTCGTCCGGCCCGAACACCTTCAGGTGGTGCAGCACCCGCCCCCCCGTCAGCATGCCGCTCGCCGAGATGATCACCCGCGGCACGCTCATCCGGTCGATGCGCTTGCTCTCGGCCACCGTCTCCACCACCTCGGCCACGCCGCAGACGGCTTCGCACTCCTCCTGCGTCAGCCGCGAGGCGCCGCACTGCTCCAGGAACACGTGGTTGGCCCGCGAGGCCATGGGGCTGTCGAGGTAGACCGGCAGGTCCCCGGGGATGCGCCCGGCCTGCTTCAGCCGCAGGATCTCGTAGAGCAGCGTCTGCGCGCGCCCCACCGCGAAGGCGGGGATCAGCACCACGCCCCCGCGCGCGGCGGTGCTGCGGATGACCTCGCCCAGCTCGTCGGCCGGGTCGACGGCGGCGTGCAGGCGGCCGCCGTAGGTGCTCTCCACCAGCAGCCAGTCCGCCCCGGGCGGATGCTCGGGCGGCGGGAGGGTGTCGTCCGCGGCGCGCCCCAGGTCGCCGGAGAAGAGGATGCGCTCCCCGTCCGCCTGCAGCAGGAGGCTGGCGGCGCCCAGGATGTGCCCCGCGGGGAAGTAGCGGAAGCTCACCCCGCCGCCGGCCTGGTGCTCGTCGCCGAAGTCGGCGGTGCGCACGTTGTTCAGCGCCCGTTCGGCGTCCTCCGCGGTGTAGAGCGGGAGCGCGGGCTGGTGGCGCGAGGTGCCGTGCCGGTTGGCGAAGGCGGCCTCCTCCTCCTGCAGGTGGCCGCTGTCGCGCAGGATGATGCCGGCCAGGTCCGCGGTGGCCGGGGTGCACCACACCGGGCCGCGGAAGCCGTTGCGCACCAGCAGGGGGAGGTAGCCGACGTGGTCCAGGTGCGCGTGGGTGAGCAGCACCGCGTCGATCTCCCGGGGGTTCGCCGGGAAGGGCTCCCAGTTGCGCGCCCGCAGCTCCTTGAGCCCCTGGAAGAGCCCGCAGTCCACCAGCAGCGTCCGCTCGCGGGTCCGCACCAGGTACTTGGAGCCCGTGACCGTCCCCGCCGCGCCCAGGAAGGTGATCTCCACGCAACGCCTCCGTTCGTGTCTCGCGAGGGATGAGAGTCCCGCCGGCGCGGACAAGGTAACCGCCGCGCGCGCCGCCACCAGTCGGCAACGCTTGACACTCTCCCGGGCGGCGTGTACCCCTTCCCCTAGAGACCCGCCGACTCCCCATGTTCCATATCGACCCCACGGACCCGACGCCGGTCGAGGCGCAGCTCGTCCGCACCATCCGCTCCGCCATCGGCGCGGGGCTGCTGGAGGCGGGGACGCAGCTCCCCACCGTGCGCCAGCTGGCGGTGGACCTGCGCGTGGGCGCCAACGCGGTGGCCCGCGCCTACGCCTGGCTGGAGGAGCAGCAGGTGCTCGAAACGCGGGCGGGGGTCGGCACCGTAGTGCGTGCGGGGCCCGACGACATCCGCCACGAGGAGCTGCTGCAGGAGCTCTCGGCGCTGGAGGACACCCTCCTCCGCCAGGCGGGCGAGCTCGGGTTCTCGCTGGACGACGTCATCATCCATCTGAACAGCCGCCGGGAAAGAGAGGAATCCGATGCCCGGGACCGATCTCACCCCCTTTAGCAAGGCCGGCCTGCCCACCTCGGGCCCGCGCCCCAACATCCTGGCGGCGCTGGCCTTCGTCGTCCCCGCCGCGGCGGGGGTGGGCGCCGCCGCCGCGCTGGCCGCCGCGACGCCCGTGCTGGCGCCCGTGGCCGCCGCGGTGGGGGTGCTGGGGGGATTCATCGCCTCGCTCAGCCCCAAGATCGCGCGCGAGTGGGAGCGCGCGGTGGTGCTGCGCTGGGGGCGCTACACCGGCAAGCCCCTGGGGCCGGGGCCGTTCTGGGTGATCCCCTTCGTGGACACCATCCCCGCCTGGATCGACCAGCGCACCATCACCACCAGCTTCTCGGCCGAGGAGACGCTGACGGCCGACACGGTGCCGGTGAACGTGGACGCGGTGCTCTTCTGGACGGTGTACGACCCGGAGAAGGCGGCGCTGGAGGTGCAGAACTACGCGCAGGCGGTGAGCTGGGCGGCGCAGACGGCGCTGCGCGACATCATCGGCCGCACCTCGCTGACGGAGCTGCTGAAGGGGCGGATGCGCATCGAGAAGGAGCTGCAGGCGCTGATCGACCACCGCACCACGCCCTGGGGGGTCACGGTGCACTCGGTGGAGATGCGCGACGTGGTGATCCCCGCGGCGCTGCAGGACGCCATGAGCCGCGAGGCGCAGGCCGCGCGCGAGAAGCAGGCGCGCATCATCCTGGGCCAGGCCGAGGTGGAGATCGCGCGGCTCTTCGAGCAGGCGTCGGCGGCGTACCGCGACAACCCCACGGCGCTGCAGCTGCGGCAGATGAACATCCTGTACGAGGGGCTGAAGCAGAAGGGCGGGATGATGGTGGTGCCGAGCAGCATCGTGGACTCGATGGGCCCCGCCGGGGTGCTGGCGGCCACGGCGCTGGCGCGCACCGCGGCGCCGCAGGGCGCCTCGCCGCCGCAGCTCGCCGACGGCACCCCGCCGCCCGCCGACGAGGACGAGCGCGTGGCCGGCGTGCCGTTCATCGCCGCGCCCTGAGGCTGGTCATCTCACACGGAGGACACGGAGGGCACGGAGAACCCCTCTGCGTCCTCCGTGTCCTCCGTGTGATCCCCTATTTTTTCCGCACCGCCTCGTGGCGGGCGATGAGCGCGTCGGGCGGCGTGCTGGCGATCGCCCGCCCGATGACGTCCAGCGGCAGGTCGTCGAGCGTGCGGAAGCGCAGGCACGACTTCCCCATGTCCAGCTTCTTCCCCGCCTTCCGGAACTCCTCCTCCAGCCACGACTCCTTCTCCGCGTCACCGTCGACGCTCGTGAGGTAGAGCGCGTAGTAGTTCTTCTGCGCGGCGAGCGCGGCGTAGCCCAGCGGCTGCCCGTTGTAGGTCCTGGGGAAGCGCTCCAGCGGCACCTCGTAGCTGATCATCCCCCAGTTGA
>DASUNK010000187.1:0-2277 GCA_036277195.1 Longimicrobiaceae bacterium
TACGGAAGACACCACCTACTCCACGTACCATCTCGTTCCGCGCGGCGCGGACCTGGTGCTGGTGGGCACGCCGGTGGCGAACACGCAGGCGTACGTCCTTGATGACCATCTCCAGCCCGTGCCGGTCGGTGTGGTCGGCGAGCTCTATCTCGCGGGCGACGGCCTGTCGCGCGGCTACGCGAAGCGTCCCGGGATGACGGCGGAGCGATTCGTCCCCTGCCCGTTCGGCGCGCCGGGAGCGCGGATGTACCGGGTGATGGACCGGGTGCGGCGGCGCACGGACGGGGAGCTGGAGTACCTGGGCCGCACCGACTTCCAGGTGAAGGTGCGCGGCTACCGCATCGAGCTGGGTGAGATCGAGGCGCGGCTCGCGGAGCACGCCGGCGTCCGCGAGGCGGTGGTGCTCGTGCGCGAGGACACGCCGGGCGAGAAGCGGCTGGTGGCGTACGTGGCGGGCGACGAGACGGCCGCAGCGGAGGTGCTGCGGGCGCATCTCTCGGAACGCCTCCCCCAATACATGGTCCCGGCGGCGTACGTGCGCCTGGACGCGCTCCCGCTGACACCGAACGGCAAGGTCGACCGCAGGGCGCTCCCCGCGCCCGAGGGCGGCGCGTTCCCCGCGCGTGGGTACGAGGCGCCGTCCGGCAAGACGGAGGAGGCGGTCGCGGCGATCTGGGCCGACCTTCTGGGCGTGAAGCGGGTGGGCCGCCACGACGACTTCTTCCACCTGGGCGGGAACTCCTTGCTAGCCACCCGGCTGGTGTTCCGTATCAGGCGGGAGATGGACGTGGAGCTCTCGGTGCGCGACGTCTTCGAAAAGCCCGAGCTTTCCCTGCTGGCCCAGCACCTCCTCGACGCACAGCTGGCCCAGTCCGATCCGAACCAGATCGCAGAGCTGCTTGCGCTGGTGCGCGCGGCCGACGTGGGATGTCGCAACAACGAACTGCTCTCAGAGCCGATAAGCACGACGCTGTCGATCGCTGAACGTGAACGGATCCTCGAGATGGCGCGCGCCGGCAGGCTGGAGCGCAGCGCGCCGAAGAGCTCTTCCATCGTGCCCGTGGAACGCACGGGGGCGCTGCCGCTGTCCTTCGCGCAGAAGCGGCTCTGGTTTATCGACCGGCTGGAGCCGGGGAGCGCCGTCTACAACCTCCCCGTGGCACAGCGCCTGGGGGGTGCGCTGGACGAGGCGGCGCTGGAGCGCGCGCTGGGCGAGATCGTCCGGCGTCACGAGGCGCTGCGGACCACCTTCGCCGAGGTGGACGGCTCGCCGGTGCAGGTGATCGCGCCTTTCGGCGGGTTCTCCCTGCCGGTGGAGGACCTGTCGGACCTGAGCGAGGCGGACCGCGAGGCGGCGCGCAGGCGGCGTGCCGGGGAGGAGGCGCGGCGGGCGTTCGACCTCTCGGCGGGCCCGCTCTTCCGCGCGGCGGTGCTGCGGCTCGGAGAGGAAGACCACGTGCTGCTGCTCTCGATGCACCACATCGTCAGCGACGAGTGGAGCATGGGGGTGCTCTTTCGGGAGCTGTGGGCGCTGTACGCGGCGTACCGCGAGGGGCGTGAGTCGCCGCTCGCGGAGCTGGCGGTGCAGTACGCCGACTACGCGGTGTGGCAGCGCGAGCAGCTGGAGGGCGAGGTGCTGGATCGGCAGCTGGCGTACTGGCGGGAGCGGCTGGCGGACGCGCCCGCGCTGCTGGAGCTGCCGACGGACCATCCGCGCCCGGCGGTGCAGACGTACCGGGGCGCGACGGTGCCGGTGGAGCTCTCCCCGGAGCTGCTGGAGCGGCTGCAGGCGCTGGGACGGAGCGAGGGCGCGACGCTGTACATGACGCTGCTGGGCGCCTTCCAGGTGCTGCTCTCGAAGTACAGCGGGAGCGAGGACATCGTCGTGGGCAGCTCGATCGCGGGGCGGACGCGGAAGGAGTTCGAGGAGCTGATCGGCTTCTTCGTCAACACGCTGGTGCTGCGCACCGGCCTCTCGGGAGACCCGAGCTTCCGCGAGGTGCTGCGGCGGGCGCGGGAGGTCACGCTTGGCGCGTACGCGCACCAGGAGGTGCCCTTCGAGAAGCTGGTCGCCGAGCTGCAGCCGGAGCGCAGCTTGAGCCACTCGCCCCTGTTCCAGGTGATGTTCACGGTGGAGAACGCCGGGGGCGGGGGAGGTGCTCTTCCGGGGCTGAGCGTGAGCGGAGTCGGAGCGGAGCACGTGAGCGCCAAGTTCGATCTCTCCCTGACGCTCACCCCGACCCCGCGTGGACTGCGGGGAGGACTGACCTACAGCAC
>DASUNK010000188.1:0-8393 GCA_036277195.1 Longimicrobiaceae bacterium
GTCCACCCGCATGTCGGCCGGGTCCGAGGCGTACAGCCCGCCGTAGAGCGGACCGGCCAGGTCCTCGTACGCGGCGCGCCCCAGCTTGCGCGAGAGGTAGCCGGCCACGCTCTCGCCCGGGCGCGGGCCGGCGGTGAGCGGCTCGGCCAGCAGCCGCAGCTTGGCGGCGGGGGAGAGCAGGTCCGTCCGCAGCAGCTGCGCGGGCGAGAAGGGAACGCGCCGCAGCCGGCCGCGCCGGTAGACGAAGAGCGGCAGTCCCCGCGGCGCCGTCACCACCTCGCCGCCCAGCCCCAGCTCGCGCACCAGCGCGGCCATCTGCGCCGTCATGCGGGCGCGCTGGGGGCCCCACTCCAGCAGGTGCCCCTCCACCCGCCCGCTGCGGATGACGCCGCCGGGGCGGCCGGTGGCCTCCAGCACCTGGTGCGGTGCCCCCAGCCGCGCCAGCTCGTGCGCCAGCGCCAGCCCGGTGAGCCCCGCGCCCACGATAGCGATCACCGCAGCCACCAGGTGCCGTCGTCGTCCATGCGGTATCCTGCGCCCCGCGCGGCGCGGCGACAACCCCCGCCCCCTTTCGCCGCGCGGCGATTCGCCCATCTTCCAGGGGAAGAGATGGATGCGATCCCGCCGGAAAGGCGACTCGATGGCGATGGAGTGGGACTTCCTGGTCGTGGGCTCGGGGTTCGGCGGCAGCGTGAGCGCGCTGCGGCTGACGGGAAAGGGCTACCGCGTCCTGATGCTGGAGAAGGGCCGGCGCTACGCCCCCGACGACTTCCCCCGCACCAACTGGAACCTCCGCCGCTGGCTCTGGCTGCCGAAGCTGGGGCTGCGCGGGCCGTTCCAGATGACCTTCCTGCGCCACGTCACCGCCCTCTCCGGGGTGGGCGTGGGCGGCGGCTCGCTCATCTACGCCAATACCCTCCCCGTCCCCGGCGACGGCTTCTTCGACGCCCCTGCCTGGCGCCACCTGGCCGACTGGAAGGCCGAGCTGGAACCCTGCTACGCGCGGGCGCGGCGGATGCTCGGCGCCACCCGCTACCCGCACACCACCTTCCCCGACGAGGTGATGGCGGAGCTGGCCCGCGACCTGGGGCGCGAGGCGCACCTGCAGCCGGTGGACGTCGGCGTCTTCTTCGGCGCGCCGGGGGTGACGGTGCCCGACCCCTACTTCGGCGGCGAGGGGCCGGAGCGCACCGGGTGCACGCAGTGCGGCGGCTGCATGCTGGGGTGCCGCTTCGGGGCCAAGAACACGCTCGACCGCAACTACCTCTACCTGGCCGAGAAGCGCGGGCTGCGGGTGCTCGCCGAGCACGAGGTGACGTGGATCCGTCCGGTGGAGGGCGGCTACGAGGTGGAGGCGCTGGCGGGGAAGGCGGCGTGGTGGCGCCGGCGGCGGAGGAGGGTCTACCGTGCCCGCAACGTGGTGCTGGCCGGCGGGGTGCTGGGCACCGTGCCGCTGCTGCTGAAGCTGAAGGCGAGCCCGCGCGGGCTGCCGCGCCTCTCCGGCCGGCTGGGAGCCTTCGTGCGCACCAACTCCGAGGTGCTGATGGGGGTGGTGAGCCGGCGGCGCGACCGGCGGATGAGCGAGGGCGTGGCCATCACCTCCATCCTGCGCACGGACGAGCACTCCTCGCTGGAGCCGGTGCGCTACCCGGACGGCGCCGGCTTCTTCCGCGCGCTGATGGCGCCGCACGGCCCCGGCGCCAGCGCGCCCGAGCGGCTGCTCAACGCCGCCCGCGCCGTGCTGCGCAGCCCGGTCCGCTTCCTCCGCGCGCTGCTGGTGCCCGATTTCGCGCGCCACACCATGATCCTGCTCTACATGCGCACCATCGACAGCCACCTCTCGCTGCGGCGGGGGCGGCTGTGGGGGAGGGCGCGCAGCGTGCTGGCGCACGGCCCCGCGCCCACCGCCGCCATCGCCGAGGCCACGGCGCTGGGCGAGCGGGTGGCCGAGAAGGCCGACGGCTACCTGGGGAGCCTGGTGACGGAGACGGTGCTGGGGATTCCCACCACGGCGCACGTCCTGGGCGGCTGCGTGATGGGCGATTCGCCGGAGACGGGGGTGATCGACGCGCGCCACCAGGTGTGGGGATACCCGGGGCTGTACGTGGTGGACGGCTCGGCCGTCTCCGCCAACCCCGGGGTGAACCCCTCGCTCACCATCTGCGCCCTCGCCGAGCGCGCCATGGAGCTGGTCCCCGCGAAGGCGGAGGCTACGGCCCCCGCGCCCGTCCCCGCGCTGGTGTGACGGGCCGCGCGCGGCGTTGAATTCCGGCTCCGATCCGAATATTCTTCACGATGGGCATCATCCTCTTCTCCATCCCCTTCTTCTTCCTCTGCATCGGCTTGGAGGTCGCCTACAGCGCCCGCACCGGGCGCCGGCTCCTCCGGCTGAACGATTCCATCGCGGACCTGAGCTGCGGCATCCTCAGCCAGATCTCGGGGGTGTTCTCCAAGCTGTTCGCCGTGGGGATCTACATCTGGGTGGAGCGGCACCTGGCCGTGCAGCGCTTCGTCCCCGCGCTCCCGCAGTGGCCGAGCGGCGCCCCCTTCGCCCCCGCGGAGGCGTTCCCCTGGTTCGCGGTCAACGGGGCCAACCTCCTGAGCTGGCTGGCGGTGTTCGCGCTGGTGGACCTGTGCTACTACGTGAGCCACCGCTCGGCCCACGAGGTGAACCTGCTCTGGGCCGGCCACGTGGTGCACCACTCCAGCGAGGAGTACAACCTGGCCGTGGCGCTGCGGCAGAGCTCGCTGCACGGCTTCATGAGCTGGATCTTCTACCTCCCCCTGGCGCTGGCCGGCGTCCCCTGGCAGATGTACGTGGCCTCGTACGGCCTCAACCTCCTCTACCAGTTCTGGATCCACACGCGCGCCATCGGCAGGCTGGGCCGGCTCACCGAGCTGGTGTTCAACACCCCCTCGCACCACCGCGTGCACCACGGGCGCAATCCCAAGTACCTGGACCGCAACCACGCCGGGGTCTTCATCGTGTGGGACCGCCTCTTCGGCACCTTCCAGCCCGAGGAGGAGGAGCCGGTGTACGGCATCACCACGCCCCTGCGCAGCTGGAACCCGCTCTGGGCCAACGTGCACGTGTTCTGGCAGATCTTCCGCGACGCGCGGCGCGCCCGCGGCTGGCGCGACCGGCTGGGGTACGTCTTCGGGCCGCCGGGGTGGCGCCCCGCGGCGGAAGGCGGGCGCGCCGCCGCCCCCGAAGTGACGCAGGAGACGGCCGAGACCTGGGACACGGTGGTGCCGCCCGGGCTGGCCGTGTACGGCTTCGTGCAGTTCGCGGTGGCGCTGGCGGCCACCTTCCCCCTGCTGGTGCGGGCGGAGAGCATGCCCACCCTGCACGCGGTGGCGGGCGGCTTCTACATCGCGATGAGCCTGGCGGGGATCGGCGGGGTGTTCGAGTCCGCACGCTGGGCGGGGCCGATTGAGACGGCGCGGCTCGCCGTGCTCGGGGCGGCTTCGCTGGCACTGGGGGCGATGGGCGCCGTCGCGCTCCCGCTGGCGCTGGCGGGGGCGGCGTTCTGCGCGGTGTCGCTCGCCTGGTTCCTGCCGCGCCGCGGCGCGCTCACCGAGGCCGAGCTGGCGCCGCTCATGTGAGCGGCTCCGGCTGCCGCAGCCGCCGGTGCACGAAGGCGGGGACGCCCAGCCGCTCACCGAGCGCGCGGGCGGCGGCCTTGATCGGACCCTTCAGGTTGTCGTGGAAGGCGACGGCGTCCACGCCGCCGCGGACGGACGCCGCGCACGCCGCCAGCTTCTCCACCCCCTCCTCTCCCTCGTAGCCGCCCGCCACCAGCCACTGGTTGGCGAGGATGTGCGACACCGCCACCTCGTGCGGCCGCTCCGCCCCCAGCACCGCCTCGCGGAAGGCGGGCTCGAAGTGGATCCCCCCCACGCACAGCAGCGACACCGCCGCCGTCGGCGCCTCGTCGAAGACGCGCGTCAGGGCGCGGGCGAGCGCGCCGACCGCGGCCGGGTCCGCCCAGCAGGCGGGGCCGCTGCCGAGCTCCACGTCCAGCAGGGGGACGGGCCAGCGGGCCAGCAGCTCCGGCGGGAAGCCGGCGTGCACCCCGGACCAGTGCGTGGCCTCGGTGACGGTGCGCCAGTGCTCCAGCCCCGCCTCAACGCGCGCGCGCTCCAGCGCCCGCAGCATCCCGGTGGCGAGGCGCGGGTCCGCCGGGCCGAAGGTGCCGGAGACCACGTCGCCGGTGGTGTGCGCCATCAGGATGGCGTCCGGGGCGTTCGCGCCCTCGTGCCAGTTGACCAGCAGCCCCAGGTCGAAGTCGGCGAAGCGCTCGGTCAGCGCCGGCAGGTAGCGCGGGTAGTCGTGGGAGAGCACCTCGGCGGTGCGGACGTAGACGAATTCGCGCCCGGCCGCGTCGCGGTGGGCGAGCACGGGGAAGCCGTCGACCTCGCCACCCGCCTCGCGCAGCTCCAGCAGGCGGCGCGACGCCTCGAAGACGTGGAGCGCCACCGGGTCGCGCTCCAGGTCGGCGCAGAAGAAGAGGACGGCTCGCTGCTCAGGGGTGGGCACGGTGCGGTTCCGGGGTGAGGGTGAGGGCGATGGGAGGGGAAGGTAAGCCGTCGCGGCCCCGGCGCGAGCCCTGGCCGGAACCACGGGCTGCGGCGCGCGGTATCTGGCGCGGGTGCGCGCGAGCCCGCACCTTGTCGCGCCGTCCCGTCCATCCCCCCTCGGCCCCGAGCGCCGTCCGTTGAGCCTACATCCCCGCGGGCGGGCCGCGCTCCTGCCGGCGTTCGTCTCCGCCATCTTCACCGGCGCGTTCCTGCTCTTCCTGGTGCAGCCGATGTTCGGCCGCATGGTGCTGCCGCTGCTGGGCGGCTCGCCGGCGGTGTGGAACACCTGCATGGTCTTCTTCCAGGCGGCGCTGCTCGGCGGCTACCTCTACGCCGACGTCACCACCCGCCGGCTCGACGTGCGCCGCCAGGCCGCGCTCCACCTGGGGCTGCTGGTCGTCGCGGGGGTGCTCCTCCCCGTCTCGGTGGCCGGCGCTGCGCCCCCGGGCGGCGGCCCGCCCATCCCCTGGCTCCTCCTGCTGATGCTGGGAAGCGTGGGGCCGCCCTTCCTGGTGCTCGCGGGCACGGGCCCGATCCTGCAGCGCTGGTTCTCCCGGAGCGGCCACCCCGCCGCGGCGGACCCGTACTGGCTCTACGCCGCCAGCAACCTGGGGAGCATGCTCGGGCTGCTCGGCTACCCCCTGCTGCTGGAGCCGCGCCTGCGCCTGGCCGGGCAGAGCGCCCTCTGGACGGCGGGGTACGCGCTGCTGGTGCTGCTGGTGGCCGGGTGCGCGGCGCTGGTGTGGCGCGCGGCCCCCGCGCCGGAGGCAGTCCCGGCGGAGGCCGCCGCCGCGCCCCTCTCCTGGCGCGAGCGCGCCGTCTGGGTGGGGCTGGCGTTCGTCCCCTCCAGCCTGCTGCTGGGCGTCACCACCTACATCACCACGGACCTCACCCCGGCGCCGATGCTGTGGGTGCTCCCGCTGAGCCTCTACCTGCTGAGCTTCACCCTGGTCTTCGCCCGGCGCACGCTCATACCGCACGCGGCGATGGTGTTCTTCCAGCCCTCGGTGCTGGCGGTGGTGGCGCTCCCGCTGGTGACGGGCTTCGTGCGCAGCCCGTTCTTCGCCGTGCCGCTGCACCTGGCCGCGCTCTTCGTCACCGCCATGGTGTGCCACGGCGAGCTGGCGCGGCGGCGCCCGGCGGTGCGGCACCTCACCGCGTTCTACCTGTGGATCTCGGTGGGCGGCGCCCTGGGCGGGGTGTTCAACGCCCTGCTGGCGCCGGTGCTCTTCCCGCGGGTGTGGGAGTATCCGCTGATGCTGGTGCTGGCGTGCCTGGCCCGGCCCTGGCCGCGGGGACGGGTGCCGTGGCGGGTGCACGCGTGGGCGGCGGCGCGCGCCCTGGGCTTCGCGCTGGCGCTCTTCTACCTGCTGCGGCTGTCGCTGCGCCCGGCCTTCCCGATCTGGGTGTACGTGATCATGGTGGGGGCGCTGCTCTGGCTCCTCTCGGCGGGGCTGGCGCGGGCGCCGCTCTGGCTGGCGCTCTGCCTGGGGAGCCTGGTGCTGATGCGCACGGTGACGCAGATCCGCCGCGAGGACGCGCTCTTCGCCGACCGCTCGTTCTTCGGCTACTACCGGGTGCTGTCGATCCCCGAGAACGGCGTCATCCACGCCCTCTACCACGGCTCCACCCTGCACGGCGCGCAGCGCTGGGAGCGCGATCCGGAGCAGCGGAACGAGCCGATGACCTACTACCTCCGGGCGGGGCCGCTGGGACAGCTGGTCTCGGCCAAGGCGCTGGCCAACCCCACGCGGCAGCGGCGGGTGGCGGCGGTGGGGCTGGGGGCGGGGACCGTGGCCGCGTACGCCACCGAGGGCGAGCCGTGGGACTTCTACGAGATCGACCCCGGCATCGAGCGCATCGCCCGCAACCCGCGGCTCTTCACCTACCTCACGGACTCGCGCGGGCGCATCCGCGTGGTGCGCGGCGACGCGCGCCTGTCGCTGGCGCGCGCCCGCGAGACGTACGACCTGATCCTCCTCGACGCCTTCAGCTCCGACGCCATCCCCACGCACCTGCTGACGCGCGAGGCGGTGGCCACCTACCTGGAGCGGCTGGCGCCGGACGGGCTGATCGCCTTCCGCGTCAGCAACCGCTTCCTGGACCTGAAGCCGGTGGTGGCGGCGGTGGCGCGGTCGCACGGGCTGGTGGCGCGGGTGGCGGGAGGGCCGCTCGTGCGCAACAGCCGCTACGAGAACCACTCCAGCTGGGTGGTGCTGGCACGGCGGGAGGAGGACCTGGGGCCCCTCGCGGCCGACGCGCGCTGGCGCCCCCCGCGCGTCCGCGCGAACGTCCCCGTCTGGACGGACGACTACTCCAGCATCCTCCCGGTCTTCAACTGGTGAGGGGCGCGCGCTCCAGGTGCGCGCCCATGGCGTGCAGGTCCTTCGCGACGGCGCTCTTGAAGGCGCCCTTGAGGAGCTTGCCGATCAGCATCCCCACCCGCCCCTGCCCGCGGATCTCGGTGTGCAGCCGCACGTCGGTGCCGCCGTCGCGGGGGTGCAGGTCGTAGCGGAAGAGGTACTCGCCCTTCCGCGACGAGCCCTTGGTCCCGTCCACCCGCAGCCCCACGCGGCGGGGCGGTTCCAGCTCCGTCACCTCGAACTGCTCGGTGGCCTCCTTCCCGAACATCTTCCGCGTCTCGCGCCACTCGGAGCCCACCTTCACCTCGCCCTCGAAGAGCTTCTCGATCCCCACCAGGTTGGGCATCCAGACGGACGCGGCGTCCAGGTCGGTGAGGGCGCGGAACACGCGCTCGGGCGGCGCGCCGACGAAGTGCGAGAGCTCGAAGGTGATGGACACGGGAGGGCTCCGGGTTCGCGTGAGAGGGGAACCGCGATCTTCGGTTTATTATCGGTTCCCGCCGTCCACGGCGCAATGGTTTCGTTTCACCGGCCGCGCGCCGAGGGGAGGATCCACCAGCGCTCCACCCCCACCCAGTCGCCGCGCGCGTCGGGCTCCGCGCCCTGCACGCGCCGCGAGACCCCCTGCAGCCGGTTGGCGAAGTAGAGGAGGGTGAACGGCTGGTCCGCGGCGATCCGCCGCTGGTAGCGCCGCCAGACGGGGAGCGCGGCCCGCCGGTCCGCCAGGGTGAGGGTGGAGTCGATCAGCCGGTCCGTGGCCGGGCTGCAGTAGCCGGAGAAGGCCATGGGGTTGTCGCGCTTGGCGCAGGCGAAGAGGTCCGAGTCGTCCACGCGGAACTCGGGCTTCCACCCCAGCACCATGGCGTCGAAGTCGCGCGCGGCCGGGTCGCTGGCGCGCGCCAGCAGGGCGTTGAACTCCACCTCCTGGATGGCGGCCTCCACCCCCACGCGCCGCAGGTCGGCCTGCACCACCTGGGCGATGTCGGCGCGCTCGCGGTTGCCGTGCGGCACCTTGAGGATGAAGCGGAAGGGCCGCCCCGCCGCGCTTTCGACGATCCCGTCGCCGTCGCGGTCCGCGAAGCCCGCCTCGGCCAGCAGCCGGTTGTAGCGGGGAAAGAACCCGGCGTAGAGACCGACCGCCGGCCGCATCACGTCGCGCGCGGCGGCCGCGGTCTCGGCCACGGCGCACGGGATCAGTGAGGCCACGTCCACCGCCGACCGCCCCACCCGGCGCGCCCCGATCGCCACGTGCTCGACGGCGCGCGCGATCGTGCTCGGCGTCGGCCACGTCAGCAGCACGCCCTCGGCCAGCTCGCCCGCGATCTCGAGCAACCGCGGGAACAGCGCCGCCACGTAGATGGGAATCGCCGGCCGCGGCGGGGAAAACCACAGGTCGAACCGCTCGATCGTCACGACCTCGCCGCGATGGGAGACGACGCCGTCGCGGAC
>DASUNK010000189.1:0-8247 GCA_036277195.1 Longimicrobiaceae bacterium
CTGGATGAGCGTGCGCACCGTCACCGGGCTCGACGCGCGGCTGGACCTGGTGCGCATCGGCCCCGGCGGCGGCTGGCGGGTGGAGGTGGGGAGCGCCGCGGCGAGCGTGACCAACCCGGACCTGCGCATCGCCGCGCTGCGGGGGTGGGCGGAGGACCGGGGCGACGGCACCCTCCGCTTCGACCTGGCCGAGCTGCGCACCGGCCGCTCGCGGCTGGCGGGGGCGGGGAGCGTGCGCACGGGGGGGAAGGAGCCGCTCTACGACCTGCGGCTGCGGGCGGACCCGCTGGACTTCCGCGACCTGCAGGGGATGGGGATCGCCCTCCCCACGGAGGGGACGGCGCGCTTCACCCTGGACGTGGACTCGCGCCCCGGCGGGCGGACGGCGCTGGCCTTCACCGACGCCCGCGTGGCCGTGCTCGACTCGCGCGCCAGCGGCCGGGTGACGGTCCTCCTCTCGCCCAAGGGCGACCCGACCTTCAGCGACACCCGGCTGGTGCTGGAGCCGCTGCAGCTGGCGGACCTGGAGGCGCTCGGCTACGCCGAGGACCTCCCCGTGGGCGGCGAGGTGCGCGGCACCGTCTCCAGCCCGGACGAGCTGCGCCCCGGCGAGGGCGGTGCCCTGCGGGTGGACCTGGCCGCCGCGCTCACCCCGCGCGGCGAGCCCGGGGCCGAGCCCTCGCGGCTGACGGCGCGGGGGAACGTGCGCTTCGGGCGCGGGCCGGACGCGCTCCGCCTGGACGGGGTGCGGGTGGAGGCCGAGCCGCTCCACCTGGCGCTGCTCCGGTCGCTCTCGCCCGCGAACGCGAGCTACCTGCGCGGCACCCTGCGCGGCGGCGCCACCGTGAACGGCACCCTGCGCGCCTTCCGCTTCGCCGGCGGCGACCTCACCTACGAGGTGGGCGATGCACCGCCCACCGTGCTGCGCGGCATCGAGGGGCGGGTGGCGCTGCAGCCGCGGCTGGCGCTGACCCTCTCGGCGCGCGCCGAGCCGCTGGCGCTGGCCACCCTCACCGAGCTCTTCCCCGCGCTCCCCTTCCGCGCCGCCACCCTCTCCGGACCGATCCGGGTGACCGCCGAGGGCGACCTGGTGCGCTTCGGGGTGGACCTGGACGGCGCCGCCGGCGGGGTGGAGGCCGAGGGCACCCTCACCCTGGGTGCGACCCCGGTCTTCGACGTGCGCGGCCAGCTGGAGGCCTTCCGCGCGGGCGCCGTGCTCGCCACCGACACCTCCCCGCTGGAGGGGCCGCTGAACGGCACCTTCTCCGCGCGCGGGAGCACGGCGGACTTCCGCTTCGACGTGGACCTGGCGCAGGGCGAGGGGCGGATGGTGCTCGGCGGGAACGTGCGCCGGGCGGGACCGCGCGCGCCCTACCGCTTCGACGTGGCCGGCCGGGTGGAAAACTTCCGCATCGGCAACCTGGTGGGGCGCCCCGGGCTCCTCCCCGGCCCCGTCACCGGCCCGATCCGCCTCTCCGGCGGCGGGGGCGACCCGTACCGCTTCGACGTGGACCTGCGCGGCGAGCTGGGCGTGCTGGACGTGGAGGGATGGTACCTCCCCGGCACCGTCCCCGCGTACGCCTTCAACGGCACCATCTCCGGGCTGGACCTGAGCAGCCTCCCCGGGCTGGACATGCTCCCGCAGACGCGGCTCACCGGCACGCTGGTGCTGGAGGGGCGCGGCACCACCCCCGAGACCTTCGACGGGCGGCTGGAGTTCAACGCCGCCCGCGGCTCGACGGTGGGCGGGCTCCCGGTGGAGACCGGGCTGGCCCGCATCGAGGGGCGCAACGGGGTGCTGGAGGTGGACACCCTGCTCCTGGCCGTGCGCGGCGCGCGGCTCGAGGCCTCGGGCGCGCTCGGGCTCAACGGCCCGGTGGAGGCGCGCCCCCTCCGCTTCGAGCTCAGCGCCCCCGACCTGACGGTGATGGCGGCGCTGGTGCCGCCCCCCGGGCCGCTGGAGCCGGACATGACCGGCTCGCTGGCCGCCTCCGGGGTGGTGGTGGGCACCCTCCGCAACCCGTCGCTGGCCATGCGCGCCACCGGGCGGGGGCTGCGCTTCCGGGGCTACGCCGCCGCCACCCTCGACGTGGACGTCCGCGGGCGCCGCGACCCCGCCGGGTGGACGGGGAACGCCCGGGTGGAGGGGACGGGGCTGGACCTGGGCGACCTGGGCGACCTGGAGGCGCTCACCCTGGAGGCCAACGTCACCCCGCAGCTCGCCTCGTTCGGGGTGGCCGCGCGGCGCGACCCCGAGACCGAGCTGAACGCCTCCGGCACCCTGGAGCTGGACGGGCTGGCCGTGCGCGGGGTGATCCTGGACAGCGGGCGGCTGCGGCTGGCGGGCACCGAGTGGACGCTGCTGGAGCGGGCGCGCCTCTCCTGGACGGGCGACCGCGGCACGGTGATCGAGAACCTGGCGCTGGTGAGCAGCGGCGGCGGGCGCATCGAGGCCGACGGCGCGCTCCCGCGCCGCGGCACCGCCGACCTGCGCGTGCGCGTGGTGGACATGGACCTCGCCGAGGTCCGGCGGCTGGTGACCACCCTCCCCGAGGACGTGGGCGGCACCCTCTTCCTCGACCTGGCCGTCACCGGCGCGGTGGAGAACCCGCAGCTCACGGTGCAGGCCCGGGTGGACAGCCTGCGCTGGGCCGGGGTGACCACCGACCTCCTCTCGCTGAGCGCCCGCTACGACGCCGGGCAGGCGGCGGCCGACGCGGACGTGCGGCTGGGCGGGCGGCAGGTGCTCCTCGCCCGCGGCACCATCCCCCTGCGGCTGGACCTGAGCGGCGACATCCCCTCCTTCGAGCTCCTGCGCGAGGGGCCGCTGCAGGCCACCGTGCAGGCCGACTCGCTCCCGCTGGCGCTGGTGGCCACCGCCTTCCCGCAGCAGCTGGCCGACGGCGAGGGGGTGGCCCGCGCCCGCATCGAGCTCTCCGGCACCATGGCCGACCCCGAGGTGCGCGGCGAGGCCGTGCTGGCCGGCGGGGCGGTGAAGGTGGTGCCGCTGGGGGTGCGCTGGCGCGACATCACCGGCCGCCTGTCGATGGAGGGCGACCTGGTCCGCATCGACACGCTGAGCGCCCGCACCGGCGACAACGGGTGGGCGCGCGTCACCGGGACGATGAACCTGGAGGACGGGCAGGCGCCGGTCGTCTTCCTCACCCTCCAGGCCGAGAGCTTCCAGGCCATCTCCAAGGAGGACGTGGCGGAGCTGGAGCTGGACACCGACGGGGTCAACGTCTCCGGCACGCTCCCCGACGCGGTGGTCACCGGCAGCTTCACCCTCGAAGACGGCACCATCCACATCCCGCGCTTCGGCGAGGAGCGCGAAGCGGACATCGTGGACGCCGAGGTGGGCGAGATCGGCGCCGACACCGTCTCCACCGCGCTGGCGGGCGGCGCCGGGGCGCTGCTGGGCGCGCTGGTGCCGCGCGACCTGGAGGTGGTGATCGGCGAGCGCGTGTGGCTGGAGTCCGAGGACGCCCGCATCCAGATCACCGGGCGGCTGGGGGTGAACCGCGGGATCGGCGGCGGCGTGGTGCTCACCGGCGACCTGGAGGCCGAGCGCGGCACCTTCACCGTCTCCATTGGCGGCGTCATCACCCGCGAGTTCGAGATCCAGAGCGGCCGCGTGCAGTTCTTCGGCACCCCGGACCTGAACCCGGCGCTCGACATCGTGGCCACGCACGAGGTGAGCGCGCGCGAGGCCGGCGAGTCGCCCTTCGACGTGCAGGTGCGCCTGGTGGGGACGCTGCAGAACCCGCGCGTGGAGCTCTCCGCCAACTCGCGCGTCCCCATCCCTGAGTCCGAGCTGGTGAGCCTACTCCTCTTCGGGCGGCGGAGCACCGAGCTGGCCGCGCTCCCCACCGAGCTGCTGGAGGGGGCGTTCCTCGACGAGGTGCTCTCCGGCCTCTTCACCGGGCAGATCGAGCGCGGGCTCACCCGCACCGGGCTGGTGGACTACGTGCGCGTGCGGGCGCAGCCCACGGGGGCCGGCCTGGGCGCCTTCACCAGCCTGGGCGAGAGCGGGTTCCTGGCCGCCATCTCGGTGGAGATCGGGAAGGAGCTGGCCGACAACATCTTCTTCGCGCTGCAGGTGGCGCAGGTGACGAGCGATCCCAAGCTCGGCGCCACGCTGGACTGGGAGATCACCCGCACCTGGAGCCTGCGGGCGGCGATCGAGCCGGTGCGGCGCGACCCGCTGCTGCGCAACTTCGAGGATATCCCGTACAACGCGACGGTGGAGCTGCGGCGGCGCTGGGAGTACGGCCGCCCGCCGCCCGTGGGCGACCCCGCGGCCCCCAGGCCGCCCACCGAGGAGCCGCGCCCCGCGCAGCCCTCGAACCCGACGAACGAGCCGCGGCCTCCGCCGCCGCCGTAGCGACAGCAGAGAGCCCTCCCGGTTCGCGCCGGGAGGGCTCTCTGCTTCAGGGGGATGCGACCGTCAGTCCGGGTAGACGAACGACACCTCGCGCGCGACCTCCGGCGCGAGGCTGCGGTGCACGGGGCAGCCGCGGGCCGCCGCCTCCAGCCGCTCCCGCTGCGCCGCGTCCAGCCCGCCGGGCATGTGGACGGTGACGGGGATGCGGTCCACCCGGCGCGGGTCCGAGCGCATGTGCTTCTCCAGCGTGAAGCGCGCCTGGGAGAAAGGGATCCCCTCGCGCTCGGCCACGATGGCCATGGTGGTGACCATGCACGACCCCAGCGACGCGGCCAGCAGGTCCGTGGGCGAGAACGAGCTGCCGTCGCCGCGGTTGTCCACCGGCGCCGCCGTGCCGATCTCCGTTCCCGAGGGGCCGTGGGTGAGCCGCATCTTCAGCCCGCCGGTGTAGGCCCCGGACATCTCGACCCCCATCCCTCGTCTCTCCCGTGTTCGCGTGTCCGGGGAATCTATCTCCGACACACGCCCTGTCCACTGCAGGTGTCAAGCCCGCTCCCGCGGCCCGGGTCGCATCTGGTGCTAACCAGATGTGGGGAAAGCGGATGCGCCGCTGCGCCGCGGCAGGCACCCGCGTTGCGGCGAAACGCCTCTCGACGGCCCGCTTTTCCCCCCGCAACCGACGAGGCGACCATGCGTCCCCGGTTCCCCCTGCTGATGACGGCGCTGCTGCTGGCGGCGGCGCCCGCGGCGCACGCGCAGTACGACGACTACGAAGACGAGGAGTGGTACGACGACCGCTACCCCACCGGCGGCTACTTCGGCGGCGGGTTCATCGTGGCCTCGCCGCGCGGCGAGTTCGCCGACCACGTGGACGACGGCTTCGGCGGCCGCCTCTTCTACGCCCACCGGCTCGACCGCGACGGCTGGCTGGCCCTGCGCATCGATGGCGGGATGCTCAACTACGGCCACGAGCGCCAGCGGGTGCCGCTCAGCCCCACCCTCGGCGGGCGCATCCGGGTGGACCTCACCACCGCCAACAACCTCGCCTTCCTGGGCGTGGGGCCGCAGATCGGCGTGCCCAACGGCCGGCTGCGCCCGTACGCGCACGGCTTCGCGGGCGTGTCGTACCTGTGGACGCAGAGCTCCCTCGAGGGCACGGCCGGGGAGGAGCCCTTCGCCACCACCACCAACTTCGACGACGCCACCTTCGCCTGGGGCGGCGGCGCGGGGGTGTACGTCCCCCTGCGGCGCGGCGTCTCGCCGATCTCGCTGGACCTGGGGCTCACCTACTTCGACGCCGGCGAGGCCGAATACCTCCCCGAGGGCGGCATCACCGACCACGACGACGGCTCCATCACCCTGCACCCCGTGCGCAGCCAGACGGACCTGTTGAGCTTCCACCTGGGTATCACCGTCGGCATCTCCCGGCGCTGAGCCCGCAGCGGTTGACGTACCGAGGCGGGCGGGCCCAATTGGAAGCGTTCACCCTGGCCGCCGTCACCCGGAAAGTCCCATGAAGAAGCTCTTCGTCCTCGCCGCCCTGCTGGTGCTCCCGGCCTGCGAGTCCAGCACCGACTCGAACTTCGTCTTCCAGTTCCAGTCGAACCGGCTGGACCAGGTGCCCAACCCGCCGATCGTGACCTCCGCCGAGGTCGAGGGTCCGGGGCTCATCTCCGTGGCAGGCGGCGAGGTCACGCCCTGCTTCCTGGACCGCATCATCCTGGACGGCGACAAGAACGGGCGGACGCTCACCATCATCGTGCGGCGCGAGGCGTCCAACCCCTGCGACTCCACCGTCCGCCACCACTCCTGGATCGCCATCTTCTCCGCCCTGGTCCCCGGCCAGTACCACCTGCGGGTGGTGAACCGGGTGGACGGCGGCGCCGGGACGGTGGAGTACGAGACGGACCTCACGGTGAACTGACGGCGCGGGAGCTTCGGGAAGAACGAGGGAGGGCACGGAGACCGTCTCCGTGCCCTCCCTCGCCTTCCGTCCCGGCCGCGGGGCTACTCCTGCAGGACCACCGCGGTGCCGCTGGCGCTCACCATCAGCATCCCCCCGCCCCCGCCCACCTGGATGGTCTCGTAGTCCAGGTCCACCCCCACCACCGCGTTGCCGCCGCGCTCGGTGGCCTGCTGCACCATCTCGGTGACGGCGATCTGCTTGGCCTTGCGCAGCTCCTCCTCGTACGCCGCGGAGCGCCCGCCCACGATGTCGCGCAGCCCGGCGAAGATGTCGCGGAAGATGTTGGCGCCCAGGATGGCCTCTCCCGTGACGAGCCCCAGGTACTTCTCGATGCGCTTGCCTTCGATGTTCGGCGTGGTGACGACCAGCATCTCTCTCCTCCTCGGTGGATGGTTCGCTCCCCGCATACGTGGCCGCCGCCCGCCGCGTTTCAGCGCCCGCCGCTCGTGAAATCCGTCACAAGGCAATGTCTTCCATCGACTTGCACCACCTGTGCATGTTGTCCATATACGATATTACCGGAGCCGGGCTGAGGCGTGGATGCCTCACTAACATCTCGGGTATGGATCGCGCAAGACGTGACAGGCCGGGAATTCATTGCGATATTCTTTGCGCGGTTCCGATCCGAAGACGCAAAACACCCAGGAGACCATTACCAATGCGCAAGCTGACGCTCGACATCGAGACCCTGAACGTCCAGAGCTTCGAGACCACCGCCGCCGCCGAGAACGGCGAGGGCACCGTGTTCGGCCACGAGCCCACCCGCGGGCACCACACCCGTTGCGCGTCGGCCTTCGACGCCTGCCCCACCGGCTTCTGCGCCACCAACGGGTGCGACACCACCCTCTGCACGGTCGAGACCTGCCCGGCGACGTACGACTGTCCGTCGGCGGTGGACGCCTGCCCCAGCGGGCGCGGCTGCACCATCGTCTGAGCCCGCAGTCGGAAAAAGGGAGCCGGCCCGGCCGCGGAGTCATGCGGCCGGGCCGGTTCGCGTCCTATCCCACCCGCCGCTGCCCGGGGTCGGAACGCACCGTCATCACGCCGGTGATGGTGAGCGCCGCGCCCAGCAGCGCCCACCCCGAGGGCCGCTCGCCGAGCAGCAGCGCGGCGGCCGCCATCGCCACCACCGGGGTGAGGTTGGAGAAGATGGCCGTGCGCGTGTTGCCGATCTTCTCCACGCCGCGATACCAGATGAGGTACGCCAGCCCGATGGCGAAGAGGGCGGAGAAGACCACGCCGCCCCAGGCCGCCGGCTCGATGCCGCGCCACTCCTGCGCCGCCAGCGAGGGCGCGCCCACCACCAGCAGCCCCAACGCCCCCACCCAGAGGGTCCACGCCGTGGTGCGCAGCGCGCCGTAGCGCTGCACCATGGGGCGCGCGCCCACCGTGTACGCCGCCCAGGTGACGCAGGCGCAGAGCAGCACCAGGTCTCCCAGCAGCGCGCCGCTCCCCTCCAGCGCCAGCCCGCTCCCCGTCACCAGCGCGATGCCGAAGATGGAGGTGGCGGCGCCGGCCCAGGTGCGCGGGCCCGGGCGCTCGTGCCCGGTGAGCATGGAGAGGAAGGCGGTGATGACGGGCGTCAGCGCCAGCACCAGGCTGGCGTGCCCGGCGCGGGTGCGGTCGAGCCCCAGGATGAAGCACGCCTGGTAGAGCACGTTTCCCAGCAGCCCCAGGGCGATGAAGCGCGGCACGTGCCGCCGCTCCGGCGCCCCGATGCCGCCGCGCCGCAGCCGCACCCGGAGCACCACGAACACGAAGCCCGAGGCGATGACGAAGCGCAGGGCGTTGAACGCCAGCGGCTCGAACGCGACCAGGGCGCGCTTCACCACGGCGAAGTTGACGCCCCAGACGAACACCATCAGCGCCAGCGACGTCTCCGTCCACCCCCACCCGG
>DASUNK010000190.1:0-3064 GCA_036277195.1 Longimicrobiaceae bacterium
ACCTGGCGTGGACCTGGGACCCCGATCCCGCCGACGAGACGTACGACGTCGCCTACGCCTTCCTGCTGCGCGAGGCGGACGGCACGGTCAACGTCGACTTCGACCGGCACCGCGAGGGCCTCTTCTCCCGCGACGACTGGCTGGCCTGGCTGCGCGAGGCGGGCTTCTCGCCGCGCATGCACACGGACCGCTGGAACCGCGAACTCTTCGTGGGGATCAGGGACGAATAGACGAGAGCCCGCCCGACACACGTGCCGGGCGGGCTCCTTTCTCGCTGCCGAAGCCGCGGCTACCGGGCCTTCTTCTTCGGCTTGCCGGTCGTCACCGGCAGCGGGTCGGCCGTGGTCAGCTCGCCCAGCTCGCGCTCCACCGCGGCGAGCGGGCTGAAGATGAACTGCACCTCGTTCGTCACCAGGTCCGTCGAGCTCCCCCACAGGATCCCCGCCAGGTTCACCGTGCCGTCGGTGTTGAACCCGAACACCGGCGAGCCGCTGTCCCCGCCCGCCACGTAGGCGGTCACCAGGCTCTGGCAGAGCTGCGTGATCGGCGAGTCCGTCACGCTGATGTTCTCGCAGGTGGAGACCACCACCCCCTGCGTCCACCCCGTCGTCCGCCCCACCTTGTTCAGCACCTGCCCCATCACCGGGTTCGGCTGCTCCGCCACGATGCGGAAGGTGGGGTTCGTCCCGTCGATGGTGACCGAGTCGACGGTGGCGTTGGGCTGCAGGGTGCGCGCGATGCGCCCCATGACGAACTCCTCGCCCGCGTTGTACTGGGCCCGCGAGGCGTCGCTGTAGCGGCAGGTGCGCCCCAGCGGGCAGTCCAGGCTGATCCAGTAGTGCGGGTCGTCCACCTCGGTGGCGATGAAGGCGGCAGGGTCGACCCCCGGGAAGTGCGAGAACCCGCCCGTGACGCTCCCGGTGCGCCGGTTGGCCTGGTAGTACTGCGTCGGCGTCTCGACGCCGCCCTGCACATTGCTGCAGTGCGAGTTGGTGATGAACGACTTCACCTCGCCCCGCAGCGCGTTGAAGCCGATCGTGCACACGTAGCTGGCCGGGCTGGCGTCCACCAGGAAGAAGTTGATCTGCAGCCCCCCGTGCGCCGGGCGGATGCGGTCGCGCAGGGTGGCCACCCGGAACACCGGTCCGCGCAGCTCCACCACGGCGGCCGCGCGGGGGATGTCGAGGCCGGTGAGCACGTTCACGATCCCCGCCAGCGCCGAGGCGTCGAGCCCGGTGAAGCGCAGCCGGTTGCGCCCCTCGTCCAGGTCCGTCGAGACGGCGCCGGACACCTGGAGCGCCCGCTTCCACGCCTGCGTGTACCACGCGTCGAGCTGCAGGTAGTCGTAGTCGGCCTGGCGCACCTTCAGGTCCGCGGCCGTCCAGCCGAAGCTGTCGAGGAAGCCGGCCAGCGCCTGCTCGGCCTCGGGGCGGCGGCTCGGGTCCGTCAGCCAGACGGTGGGCGCGCCCGTCTCGTCGATGAAGTAGCCGCCGAAGCCCGGCACCGCCCGGGCGACGGCGAGCTGGTCCGGCGTGGGGTCCTGCGCCACCTGGCTCAGTGCCACGGTGCGCGACGGGCCCACCGGCTCGCGGCCCGACGCCACGGGGTCCTCGGCCTGGTCGCAGGCGGTGGCTGCGGCTGCGGCGAGCAGCGCGATCAAGTAACGGCGCATACGGGACTCCTCCGCGTCACTGGGTTGGACGGCATCCTCTCACCCCTGCTCCCCCCTTCCGCTTCCCCGTCGCCGGTGAGGTCCACGCCCACGCGGAGAAGACCGCTGGCACGCAGGGGCAACACCCGCGCCGCACACGCCACTTGGCGCACGCGGCCGCCGCAGGGCAGGGTGATGAGAGGTAAGTCGAAGCCCAGTTATGATTTGGAGGGGTAACTTCCAGGGACGTCGCGCTGGCGGAGCCGGACACTCGCGGCGCATCACCTTCACCATATTGAAGGGGACTGCACAATTTCGATGAAAGCTGGGTGGCGGGCCGCTTCGATTTTGGGGCGGCCCGCCTCCTGTGGACGGCGGCGGGCGCGCGGGTTACACTGTCCGCCCCGCGGAATGGCCGGGGGATGGTGGTTGCCAGTTGGCCGGGGCGGGCGATGCGGATCGTGCTCAGCAACACGGCGTCCCGGTGGGGCGCCACCCAGGCGCTCACCGAGGCGCTGGCGCGGGGGCTCCAGGCCCGCGGCCACGCCGTCGCGGTGCTCTGCCGGCCGCGCTCCGCGCTGGAGGAGCGGCTGCGCGGCGTGGTGCCCTGCGAGCCGGTGCTCACCAGCCCGGAGCTGAGCCCCGCCGCCATCTGGCGCTGCTCGCGCGCCCTGCGGCGGCACCGGCCCGAGGTGGTGCTCACCCTCACCGACGGCGACGTGCGGGTGGCGGCGCTGGTGGCCCGCATCCACGGCGTGCCCGTGGTGGTGTGCCGCACCGGCGTGCGGACGCCGCGGCCGCGGCCGCACTTCCGCCTGCTGTACGGCACCCTCCCCGCGCACCACGTGGCCGCCTCGGAGAGCCTGCGCCGCGCCGTCCTCCGCTCGGCGCCCTGGCTGAAGCCCGCGGAGGTGACGGTGCTGCCGCCGGGGGTCGACGCCGCGGCGTACGACGCGGCCCGCCCGGCGGCGCTGGGGCTGCCGGAGGGGGCGCTCGCCGTCGGCTTCGTGGGGCGGCTGGAGGACCGCACGGGGATCGTGGAGCTGGGGCGCGCCTGGCCCGCCGTGGCGGCGGCGCTCCCCGCGGCGCACCTGCTGGTCGCCGGGCTGGGTCCCGCCGAGGGCGACGCGCGGGCGGTGCTCACCGCCGAGCCGCGCGTGCACTGGCTGGGCTTCCGCGACGACGTCCCCGCGCTGCTCAAGGCGCTGGACTTGGTGGCGCTCCCCGCCCACGGCGACGGGACGGGGCTGGTGGCGGTGGAGGCGCTCGCCGCCGGCGCCGCGGTGGTCGCGGCGGACGCGGGCGTCCTCGCCGAGCGGGTGCGCGACGGGGTGGACGGCGTGCTGGTGCCCGCCCGCGACCCCGCCGCGCTGGCCCGGGCGCTGGTGGCGCTGGGGCACGACCCCGCCCGCC
>DASUNK010000191.1:0-2468 GCA_036277195.1 Longimicrobiaceae bacterium
GTGGCCAGCAGCGAGTGCCCGCCCAGCTCGAAGAAGCTCTCCTCCACCCCCACCCGCTCCAGCCGCAGCATCTCCGCCCAGATCTCCGCCAGCACCTCCTCTACCGGCGTCCGCGGCGCCACGTACCGGCCCGTGCCGGCGGCGTGCTCCGGGGCGGGCAGCGCCCTGCGGTCCAGCTTGCCGCTCGGCGTCAGCGGAAGCCGCTCCAACGCGACGAACGCCGCCGGCACCATGTAGTCCGGGAGTTCCCCGCGCAGGTGCTCGCGCAGGACCCCCGCCTCCACGTCACCCACCACGTACGCCACCAGACGCCTGTTCCCCGCCTCGTCTGCGTGCGCAACCACCACCGCCTCGCTCACCCCCTCGCGCTCCAGGAGCCGAGCCTCGATCTCTCCCGGTTCGATCCGGTAGCCCCGCACCTTCACCTGTGTGTCCACACGCCCCAGGAACTCGATGGTCCCGTCCGCCAGCCACCGCCCCAGGTCCCCCGTCCGGTACAGCCGCGCTCCAGGCTCGGCGCTGAACGAGTCGGGAACGAACCTCTCCGCCGTCAGCTCCGGCCGGCCCAGGTACCCCCGCGCCACCCCCGCGCCGCCCACGTACAGCTCGCCGGCGACCCCGACCGGCACCGGCTCCCCTCGCGCGTCCAGCAGGTAAACACGCGTGTTGGAGATCGGTCCCCCGATCGAAGCGCCCGGCGCCTCGCCCTCTGCGCCGCAGGTCCGCGCCGTCGAGGTCACGGTCGCCTCCGTGGGGCCGTACTCGTGGTACAGCCGCGCTCCCGGCAGCCGGGACCGGAGCTCCGCCACCATCCCCACGGGGAGGGACTCTCCCCCCAGTACGATCCGCCGCAGAGTGGAGCAGCCCTCCAGCCCGGGGTGCTCCAGGAAAGCCTGCATGTGGGAGACGGTGAGGACCATGGTGCTGACCTCCTGGCGGCGGACGACCTCCACCAGGTAGTCCACCTCCCGCTGTCCACCGGGCCGCACGATGACCAGGCGGGCGCCCACCAGCAGCGGCGAGAACAGCTCGCGTACCGAGACGTCGAAGCTGAGCGACGTCCTCTGCAGCAGCGCGTCCCCGGCTTCGAGCTCCCAGTGCCGTTCTCCCCAGGCCAGCAGGTTGATGACGCCACGGTGCCGGTTCATCACCCCCTTCGGCTGCCCCGTGGAGCCAGAGGTATAGATGACGTACGCCAGGTTCTCCGGGGTCAACGCCCCGCGCCCGGGATTGGAGCCCGGCTGGCCGGTCCAGGCGGAAGCATCTCCATCGAGCACCTCGATTGGAACACCCGATCCGTCGAACCGTCCCGAGAGCGAGCGCTGCGTCAGCAGCACTACGGGCGCGCTGTCCCGGAGCATGTAGCTCAGCCGCTCCTCGGGATACTCCGGATCCAGCGGCACGTAAGCCCCGCCGGCCTTGAGCACCGCCAGCAGGGCGACGACCATCTCGATGCTGCGCTCCACGCACAGCCCCACCCGCGCCTCCGGACCTACGCCCAGATCCTGGAGGTGGTGCGCCAGCCGGTTCGCCCGCGCGTTCAGTTCCGCGTACGTCACCTCCTCGTTCTCGTAGACCAGCGCCACCGCGTGGGGGGTGCGCTCCACCTGCGCCTCGAAGAGCTCGTGGACGCAGACATCCCGCGGAACCTCCGCCTCCGTGCGGTTCCACTCCTCCACCACGATGCGGCGCTCCGCCTCCGGCAGCACGTCGAGGCTCCCGATCGCCCGCCCGGGAGCAACCTCCAGCGCCTCGACCAGCCGCTCCAGCGCCGTGTGCATCATCCGGCACACCCGCTCCGCGTCCGCGGGGGCCGCCACCTGCGCCGACAGCGAGAACGCCTCCCCCAGGTCGTTCACCGCGAGCGCCACGGGGTAGTTCGTCCGCTCCTGTGCGTGAATGTCCCGCACGCCCTCCCCCGGCTGCCCCGCCTCCTGCGAACCCCTCGTCCCGCCGCCGTGGCGATAGTTCAGCAGCGAGGTGAACAGCGGCGCGGGTGCCGCCACGCCGCTGCTGCGCTGCGCCAGCGCCAGCGAGGCGTGCTCGTGCCGCAGCAGGTCCGCCAGCAGCACGTGCGTGCGCCGCACCGCCGCCTCGACCCCTTCCTCTCCCACCCCGATCCGCACCGGCAGCGTGTTGATGAACGGGCCCATCACCCGATCCGTGCCCTCCCCGCCCTGCATGCGGCCGAAGAGCAGCGTCCCGAAGACCACGTCCTGCCGGCCGCTCAGCCGCGCCAGCACCTGCGCCCACGCCAGGTGGCACAGGCTCGCCGCGCTCACCCCCAGCGCCCGAGCGCGCCGGCGCAGCCGCGCGCCCAGGTCGCCCGCCACCGGAAGCCGCGCCTCCGCGATCCCATGTCCCTCCCCCCACACGTCCAGCAGCCCGTACGGCGCCGTCGGCTCCTCCACGTCCCCCAGCATCCCGCGGAAGAACCGCTCGTGCTCCTCCTGGCTCACCCCCAGGCG
>DASUNK010000192.1:0-2064 GCA_036277195.1 Longimicrobiaceae bacterium
CCCCGTGATGGTGGCGCTCGCCCGCGCCTGCCCCGGCATGTGCGCCAGCAGCCGCAGGCTCTCCGTGAAGGGGATCAGCCGGTCCTCCCTCCCGTGCGTCAGCAGGATGCGCCCGTGCAGCCCCCCCAGCCGCGGCCGCGGGTCCAGCCCCGGGTCCTTCTCCAGCGCGGCCGCGGCGAAGGCGTCCGCCAGCGCGCGCGACATCTCCAGGTCCGGGAGCGGCGTGTGCGACGGGGCCGCCACCACGTCCCACACCCGCCGTTCCTCGTCGGTGCCGAGGCGCGCGCGGTACTTGTCCTTGATGGGATCGTACACCGGCTCCCACGCCCACTCGCGCATGCGCCCCGACTCCTGCACCAGCTCCAGCGCCGCCTGCTGCACCGCCCCCAGGTGCCCGTAGCCGGGCACCAGCGTCAGGTAGTTGCCCACCACCGCCCAGCGGCCGTACGGGTCCGGGTCCACCCAGTAGCTGCGCCCCGCCCACTCGTGCTCGCCGGTGAACATGCAGCGCAGGATGCGCCCCAGGTCGCAGTAGCCGCCGAAGGCCAGCACCGCCTTCAGCGCGCCGCGCAGCGCCGGGTCCGCCGCCGCCATCAGCACCTGCGTGGCCCCGAACGAGAAGCCCACCGCCCCCACGCCGCCGGGCTTCACCTCCGGCCGCGCGGCCAGGTGCAGCACCGCGTCGGCCAGCGTCTCGCGGGCGGCGGTCACGTCCAGCAGCACCTCGCGCCAGGCGGGGACGTCGGGGACGAGCACCACCGCGCCGGAGCCGGCCAGCGAGCGCGCGAAGCGCACCAGCTTCACGTGGTGCCGCCCCGGCACGGTGAGCCCGTGCAGCACCACCCACCCGGGCGCGGGGCGGCGCGTCGGCGGCAGGTAGAGCGTGGCCTCGCGGTCGCGCCCGGCCACGGGGAAGACGATCTCCTCCTCGCGGATGCCGCCGCCGGGGCCGTCGCGCAGGAAGGCGCGCAGGAAGCCGGCGGTGCGGAGCGTGGCGATCAGCGGTGCGCCAGGCCAACGGCCTGCCCCACGTATTCCAGCCCCTCGCGGCGCAGCCGGCGCAGGAGGCCACGGTTGATGTCGCGCGCCACGGTGGGCCCGCCGTAGACGAAGCCGGTGTAGAGCTGCACCAGGCTGGCCCCCGCGCGGATCAGCTCCCAGGCGTCGTCGGCGGTGAAGACGCCGCCCACCCCCACGATGGGGAGGGTGCCGCCGGTGCGCCGCCAGACCCGCGCCACCACTTCGCGCGCCCGCGCCCGGAGCGGCGCGCCGCTGATCCCCCCCGCCCCCAGCCGCTCCAGCACCTCCGGCGGCGTGCGCAGCCCGGCGCGCGAGACGGTGGTGTTGGTGGCGACCACTCCCGCCGCGCCCTCGGCCACGGCGATGTCCACCGCCTCGTCCACCTGCGCGTCGTCGAGGTCCGGGGCGATCTTCACCAGCAGGGGGCGCGGCTCGCCGCCGCGGGCCCGGGCCAGCTCGCCGGCACGGGCGCGCAGGACGCGCAGCAGCGCGCGCAGGGGCTCGGCGTCCTGCAGCGCGCGCAGCCCCGGCGTGTTCGGCGAGCTGACGTTCACCACCAGGTAGCGCGCGAACGGCTCCAGCAGCTCCAGCGAGCGCAGGTAGTCGCCCGCGGCCTCCTCCAGCGGCGTGGCCTTGCTCTTCCCCAGGTTGATCCCCAGCACCGGCTCGATGCGGGTGGCGCGCAGCCGCCGGGCCACCGCCTCGGCGCCCGGGTTGTTGAAGCCCAGGCGGTTGAGGAGCGCGCGGTCTTCGGGAAGGCGGAAGAGGCGGGGCGGGGGATTGCCGGGCTGCGCCCGCGCGGTGACGGTCCCGATCTCCACGAAGCCGAAGCCCAGGGCGCCGAGGGCGTTGAACGCCTCGCCGGTCTTGTCGAACCCCGCCGCAAGCCCCACCGGGTTGGGGAAGCGCACGCCGAAGCGCTCCACGGCGAGCGCGGGGTGGTCTACGGTGAAGAGCGAGCGGGCGAGGGAGCGGGCGGGCGGAGCGAGGAAGGCCAGGTCGAGCGCGCCGGTGCCGAGCTGGTGGGCGGCCTCCGCCGGCAGG
>DASUNK010000193.1:0-3856 GCA_036277195.1 Longimicrobiaceae bacterium
GGCACCAGCGCCAGGTTGAGCGCCACGTTCACCACCCCGCACGCCGTCCACGCCGCCGAGAAGGTGCCGGTCCGCTTGCGGGCCACGAAGAGCACCGAGTACACCCGCGCCAGCGCGTACGCCCCCACCCCCGCCAGCACCAGCAGCCCGGTGGGGAGGAAGCCGCTCCGCGCCGCCCCCAGCAGCCGCAGCAGCGGGTCGCCCAGGAAGAGGAGGAGCGCGCCGGTGCCCGCCGTCGCCACCACCATCCCCTGCACCGTCACCCCCACGTAGCGCGCCGCGCCTGCCTGGTCGCCGCGCGACCAGCACCCCACCACCTTGGGGAGGAGGGCGTGCGTCACCGGCGTGCTGAAGAGCATGGGGACGCTGGCCAGCGCGTAGATGGCCGAGTAGAGTCCCACGCTGTCGGCGCCCAGGAACATCCCCACGATCAGCCGGTCGCCGCGCGAGAGCACCTCGTCGGCCGCCAGGGTGGGGATGAGGGGGACGGAATAGCGCAGGTAGGGGGTCACCGGCGCCAGCCCGGCGGCGGGGGTGTACCCCTCGCGCACGGCGGTGGCGAAGAGGAAGAGCACGTAGGCGCCCAGCGCGGCCACCGAGGCGGCGAGCACCGGGAAGGTGGCGCGGGAGAGGACGGCCGCGCCCAGGAGGAGCGCCACCTCGGCGGCGCCGTAGGCGGACTCGGCCCCCGCCACCCAGCGGATGCGGTCCTGGGCACGAAAGTGGCTGACCAGGAGGAGCCGGGCCACCGAGAGCGGGATGAGCAGCGCGCCCAGGGCGAAGAGGGGCGCGTACTCCCCGTCCTTGAGCAGGAGCCGGCTGAGCGGCGCCGCCGTCGCGCCGTAGCCGGCGGCCAGCACCACCGCGACGGCCAGCGAGAGCGCCAGCGCCGAGTAGAGGAGGCGGCTGCGCCCCTCCCGCCCCGCCTCCTCGGGGTGGAAGCGGATCACCGCGCTGTGCAGCCCCAGGCTGGCCAGCAGGGCCAGCAGGTTGGTGGACGACACCACCTGCAGCCACGCGCCGTACCCGGCCAGCCCCACCGTGTGCAGCAGGAAGGGGAGGATGAGCAGGCCGCGCAGCTTCACCAGGAGCGTGGGGATCCCCGAGCTCGCGATGTCGCGGAGATATTTGCGGAACTCCAAAAACGATCCTCTGCGGTGACCAGGCAAACGCGCCGGAACAGCCCGGGAAAGCTATCCGGGCGCGCCGCCGCGGGCAAGTCGCCGCGTCATTTTTAACCGCTTCGCACCACGGAAGATGGCCAGAGTCCTCCCCCTCCGGACCCAGGCGCGGCTCCCCGGCGGCGCCGCCCTCCTCCTCCTGCTGGCGGCGTGCGGCGGCGACGCCACCGCTCCGGACGACGACGGCCCCGAGCGGCACCTCTACGTGGACGCCGCCGCCGGGAGCGACGCCCGCGACGGGCGCACCCCCGCGGACGCCTTCCGCACCGTGGGGCGCGCGCTGGCGGAGATCCCCGACGCGCCCGGCGCGCGCTGGACCGTGCACCTGCGGCCGGGGCGCTACCTCGAGACCGTCCGGCTGGAGCGCTTCCTGATGCCCACCGCCATCGGGCTCTTCCAGTTCCAGACCGGGGCGCCCCCGGTCTCGCTCACCCTGCTGGGCGACACCACCGCCCCGGGCGCGGTGGTGCTCGCGCCCCCCGACAGCAGCCGGGCGTGCCTGGTCGCCGCCTCGGTGGTGCTCTTCGTGCGCGCCGTGGCGTGCGAGGCCCCCGCGTACGGCGGCTTCCTGGCGGCCGGCTCCTCGCTGGTGCTGGACGACGTGCTGGTGCAGGCGCGCGACAGCACCGACATCGGGGTGTACCTGGACCGGACCACGGCCTACGCGGGGGGGCGCCTCACCGTGCGGGGGCGCATGGGGATGGGGCTGGCGGTGCGCAACTACTCGCTCTTCCGCAGCGGGTCGCTGCGCAACCGGCTGCGGCTCACGGCGGTGTTCGAGGGAGGCGTGGCCACCGGGATCTTCCTGCGCGACAACGGCGGCGTCACCACCGCCTTCGGCATCGACACCTTCCGCTTCGACGGCACCCGCACCGCCATCCTGGCCCAGGGCGCGAGCCACGCCTTCTTCACCAACACCGTCTCGGTGGAGGGGCGCAACCTCGCCACCGCCTTCCACGCCGTGTCGGGGAGCGGGGTCAACGCGCACGAGGTGACCATGCGCGGGGTGAGCGACGCGCTGGTGCGCTGCCGCAACCAGAGCTACGTGGTGCTGGAGACGGGGACCTTCGAGGGGATCGCCCGGGTGGCGGACGCGGACGCGAGCTGCCAGGTCCGCGCCGGGGCGCTCACCGGCGGGTGAGGGCGGGGCTCGCGGGGAGGGGCGCGGGGACGCCGGGAACGCCCCAGCGCACGGTGCGCCGCTGCGCCTTGCGGATCCCCCCGAAGAGGAGGAGGAGCCCCAGGATCGGCACCACGTGGGTGACGGTGGCCACCAGCCCCATGGAGGTGGGCGAGGCCAGCATCCAGAGGAGGATGGCGTAGACGGGGTACACGGCGGGGCTCGCGGCGTGCTGCACGAAGGCCCGCGCCATCCAGCGGTGCAGCACCCCGAAGAGGAGGAAGACGATGAAGACGCCGGGGACGTGGAAGTTCCACACCGCCTCGGCCACCGGGCCGATCGGGATGCCGTAGTTGTAGCCGAAGAAGGTGCGCCCCACCCGGCCGTCCACCAGCCCCGGCTTCCCCGGCCAGAGCTTGCGGGGGACGGGGAGCGCCAGCACCGCCAGGTAGGTGTTGCCGTACACCAGCGGCACCTCGTCCGGCACCCGCGCCAGCACCGGGAGCGACCCGCGCGAGGTGGTGTTGCGCTCCACCAGCTCGCCGGTCACCACCCGGCGCATGGTCTCGCCGAAGCCCACCTCCACCGCGCCCGTCCAGCTCAGCGTTCCCGTCCAGGTGGACTTGCGCACCTCGCCCAGCGCCCCGATGAGGAAGAGCCCCATCACCGCGGCCAGGAGCACCCGGGTGTAGGCGATGCGCCGCGCCGCCAGCATCCAGGCGATCAGCCCGATGATGAGCAGGTAGACCACCGCCGTGCGGCTGCCGTTGTAGAGGTAGAGCACCGCGGCGGAGGCGGTCATGCACGCCCAGAGCAGCGGCGAGCGGATGGCGTTCGGCTGCACCGCCAGCCAGATGAGGCAGGAGAGGGCGCCCGTGCTCATCAGCGGGAGCCAGTACCCCTCGCCCGCCAGGCTCACCGCCCGTCCCTGTCCCCACGACATCAGGTGGTTGACCAGCCCGCCCTGCGCGCGCAGGAAGTAGAGGAGCACCAGCCCGGAGAAGACCACCGCCCCCACCGCCTTCCACCCCATCGACGGCGGCCGGGTGAAGCGCACCTTGGCCAGCGGCGGCACGGGGAAGAGCCAGTAGCCGATGTAGTAGGCCACCAGCCCGAAGGAGGAGAGGAGGAGCTCGTACGCCACCAGGGCGCCCAGCTGGTCGGCGTCGTGGCCGGGGAGGGCCACGTGCCGGTCGAGCCCCCAGGCGTAGAGGGTGAAGGAGCGGAGGAGCTCCAGCGCCGTCACCAGGATGCCGAACACCAGCGGGTGGAACCAGCCGTACTCCCGGCGCCAGGCCAGCAGCGGCACCAGGCGCAGGGCGATGAAGAGCCCCAGCGCCAGCACGATCAGCGCCGAGCCGCTCCGGGTGAAGAAGGAGACGGTGGCCACCGCCAGCAGGTAGGCCACGAAGAAGCCCGCCAGCAGGGTGCGGTACCGCCCCGGCATGTGCACGAACGGCGAGGGCGCCGGCTCCGGCCGCCCCGCGCCCGCGGGGAGCATCGCCCCCCCGGCCACCTGGATCATGGGTCCCTCCGCGCCGCGTACTGCAGGTAC
>DASUNK010000194.1:0-2692 GCA_036277195.1 Longimicrobiaceae bacterium
CGGCCCCGTTTTGTTCCGCTCACCGGTGCCGCTCGCACCAGGCCAGCACGTCGCCGAAGCGGTGGCTCTCCAGCGCGCCGAAGCGGGGGTGGCGCGAGAGCTTCGCCGCCGTCACCGCGGGGCTGGTGAGCCCGCAGAGGAAGCGCGCCCGCTGCCGCGGCGTCCCCAGCGCCCCGGGCGCGGACTCCGCCACCGCGCGCAGCTCGCGCGCGTCGAGCACGGCGTCGATCGGCGGGGGCGGCGCCGCGGGCGGGAAGGCGGTGGCCCGGCCCGTCTCGCACCAGGTGCAGTGGCCGCACGGCTCCGCGCGCTCCTCCCCGAAGTAGGCCAGCAGCAGGTTGGTCTGGCAGCCGTCGTGCTCCACCAGCTCCACGATGCGGCCGACGCGCTCCACCTCCTGCTGCTCGCGGCGCAGGTAGCGGCGCTCCAGCTCGTCCACCAGCGTGGCCGCGTCCAGGTCGTGCACCAGCCGGGTGTAGCGCTGGCGCGCGTCCGAGGCCTGCAGCTCGATCCACCCCTGCTCGTGCAGGTATTCCAGCGCGCGCACCGTCCGCGTGCGGTCGGGTGCGCGCTCGGGGTCGATGGTATACCAGGCGCGCCCGAACTTGCTCTGCGCGAAGATCTGGCCGACGAACTCCGCCCGCTCGCCCTCGAAGCGGCCCACGATCTCGCCCACCGGCAGGTTGGCGCGGGCGCGGTAGCCGGCGAAGTAGGGCGTGCCCTGGCGCAGCACCCCCAGCAGCTCCAGGTAGGTGAGCGCCGTGCGCAGCACCAGCTGGCGGATGTCGTGCCGGTTGGAGAGGGAGACCAGCGCCACGTCGAAGGTCGGCTCGCCCGAGAGGATCTCCTCCACCAGGCTGCGCAGCGACGCGCGGTCGGGCGTGTCGCCGTAGGCGAAGTTCTCCAGCGTGGCCACGTCTTCCAACCCGCCCAGGATCTCCACGCTGGAAGGCTTTCCGTCGCGCCCCGCTCGCCCGACCTCCTGGCTGTAGCTCTCCAGCCCCTTGGGGAGGTTGTAGTGGTAGACGTAGCGCACGTCCGCCTTGTCGATCCCCATCCCGAAGGCGATGGTCGCCACCACCGTGGCCCGGTCCGACCCCTTCCACCACTCCTGCACCGCGTCGCGCTGCGGCGTCTCCATTCCCGCGTGGTAGGCGCGGGCGAGGATCCCCGCCTCGTCCAGCATCTTCGCCACCCGCTCGGCCGTCTTCTGCAGCGTCACGTAGACGATCCCCGGCCCCGGCGGCCGGCTGCGGATACGCTCCACCAGCACGCGGTCGCGCTCCGCGGCGGCGGTGGGGTGGGTGCTCAGGAAGAGGTTGGGGCGGTGGAAGCCCGTCACCACCGCGCACTCGCGGGGAATGGCGAAGCTGGCGCAGACGTCGTCGACCACGGCGGGCGTGGCGGTGGCGGTGAGCGCCAGGATGCGCTCCACGCCGAGCGCGCGGGCGGTGTCGGCCAGCTTCAGGTAGTCGGGGCGGAAGTTGTGCCCCCACTCGGAGATGCAGTGCGCCTCGTCCACGGCGAAGAGCGAGATGCGCGCGCGGCCCAGCTGGTCGAGGAAGCGCTCGTTGTTGAAGCGCTCGGGCGCCACGTAGAGCAGCTTGAGGGTGCCGGCGCGGAGGCCGCGCTCCACCTCGCGCGTCTCGTCGAGCGTGAGCGAGCTGTCCAGCCGCGCGGCGGCGATGCCGCGGCCGCGCAGGTAGTCGATCTGGTCCTTCATCAGGGCGATGAGGGGGGAGATGACTACCGTCACGCCCTCCAGCATCAGCGCGGGAAGCTGGTAGCAGAGCGACTTGCCGCCGCCGGTGGGGAAGACGGCGAGCGCGCCGCCCCGCTCCAGCAGGTGGCCGATCACCTCGCGCTGTCCCGGCCGGAAGGCGGGGAGGCCGAAGCGCTCGCGCAGGATTTCTTCGGGAGCTTGGGACGCCATCAACGATACGACGGTGGATGGAAGCCGGCACGACTCGGCAAATAAAATGGACGAACCGCACGACGTCAAGGAGATTCCGGGAGAGGAAAGCCGAGATCGGGGTCGTCCAGCCACGTGAGCGTCACCGGCTCCTCGGTACGAGGATACGCGAGGCGGATGCCGACCATCTGCATCGCGAGCTGGAGCGCCTGGACGGCGTCATAGCCGTAGGCAACCACCACCTCGTCGTCGTCAAGGCCGACGACCTGGATCGGGCATCCCCAGCCCCCGCCGGGCTCGGGGTCGGGATGCGGCTTCCCGATTCGCACGGTGATGATGCTCACGGCGCCCTCCGAAGTGCGGGCGTCGAGCTCGCGCTCCGCGATTACCTCCATCGGAATCTGAGTCACGTCAGGAATGGAGACGGAGTGTCGTGCGGGACCATGCCGGCGGCGCGGGCACGGGCGAAGAGCTCGCGGATCGCCCGCTCGCCCTCATCACCCACGTCCACCGAGAAGCGGTTGACGTACAGGTCGATGTGCTGGCGCATCACGCTCTCGTCCATCTCCTGGGCGTGCGCGCGCACGTACTCGCGCGAGTCGGCGGGGTGCGCGAAGGCGTGCTCCACGCTCCGGCGGACGGCATCGTCGATCCGGCCGATGGCGTCCGTCCCGAGGCTGCGCTTCGCCAGGATGCCGCCGAGGGGGATCGGCAGCCCCGTCTCACCCTCCCACCACTCGCCGAGGTCCACCACCTTCACCAGCCCGTGCCGCGGATAGG
>DASUNK010000195.1:0-4123 GCA_036277195.1 Longimicrobiaceae bacterium
CGCCGCGCGCGCCTGGCTGGAGTCCGCCGGGGCGGAGGAAGCGGTGACGGCGCACGTGGCCGCCATCGTCGCGGGGCTGTCGTTCAAGGGGGCGGGGGTGCCCACCCCGATGGAGACGCCGGAGGGGCGGGTGGTGCAGGACGCGGACCGGCTGGACGCGCTGGGCGCCATCGGGGTGGCGCGGGCGTTCGCCTACGGCGGGAGCCGCGGCCGGCCCCTGCACGACCCGGCGGCCGCGCCCGAGCTGCACGACTCGTTCGAGCGCTACCGGGCGGGCGCCGGTCCCACCACGGCGCACTTCCACGAGAAGCTGCTCCTGCTGCGCGACCGCATGAACACGGCGGCCGCCCGCCGGCTGGCCGAGGGGCGGCACCGCTTCCTGGAACGCTTCCTCGACCGCTTCCTGCGCGAGTGGGAGGGCGCCGACGGGGAGGACGGCTAGCTCCCCCCCGCGGCCGCGGAGGGCACGCCGCTCTCCACCCCGATGAAGCCGGCCCGGTACGCCTGGCGCAGCTGCTCCACCACCCGCTGCTCCACCCAGCCGCGGTCCGGCGCGCCCGCGCCCCCGGCGACCGCCTCCTCCACCCGCGCCGCCACCTCGTCCACCCCCGCGGGGCTCTCCACCGTCTGCAGCACCAGCGCGGCGAAGGCGCTCAGCCGCCGCACCGCCACGCGGTTCCCCATCGCCAGCAGGAGGTAGAAGACGTCGTCCGCCTCCGGGCCCGGCGCCGCGCCCGCGGCCTCCAGCCAGGCGTCCCAGTCCCAGGCGCAGTGCACCAGCCGCGCCCGCGGCGAGAGCTCCAGCCGCGCCTCGGGCCAGCGCACCTCTTCCTCGGCGGGGCGCACCAGCGCGTCGAGGAACTCCTCGGTGAAGTCGGTGACGGAGCGGGCCAGCTCGTAGCGGGCGCGGTCCACCCGGAAGGCGTCGTCCAGCCGGTCGCGCCGCTCCCCGTCGGGCTCGGCGGCCACGCGCGCGGCCAGCAGGTCGCAGGCGCGCTCCACGTCGGAGCGCTCGGGCGCGGCGCCGGGGGCGCGGTCCGGCACCAGGGCGGACGCGTCCTCGCCCAGGTGCCCGAATAGCGCCAGGGTGCGGCCGAAGTGCTCCTCGACGGCGCGGCGCTGCACGCCGGCGTACCCGGGCTCGGCGGCCGCGCGGTCCACCCCCTCCCCCGGCGGGGTGACCAGGAGCACCGACGGCGTCTCGGGACGCGCCAGCCGCAGCAGGAAGTAGCCGATCCCCGCCTCGCCCAGCAGCATCCCGGGGTCGGACACGCCGCCCAGGGTGCCGCAGGGCCAGGGGCGCCCCGCCTCCTCGAAGTCGCGGATCCCGGAGAGCGCCACCTCCTCGGCGCGGCGGCGCAGCTCCGGCTCGCCCAGCACGTCGGCGCCCACGATGAGGGTCTCGGCGTTGCCGCCGCGGCCGTGGCAGAGGGAGAAGTTCATGCGGCCGTCGTCGAGCGAGCCGTCGGTGCCGCGGAGGGCGCCGCGCGCCTCGGCCAGGTAGCGCTCGTCGCCCAGGAGCTGCCAGGCGCGCAGCCGGGTGAGGCCGATGCCGGGGGCGCCGTGGCACCAGGCGGACATGTAGCGCAGGTCCTGCCGGGCCAGCGGGTCGCCGCGGCGCAGGCGGTCGCGCAGCTGCTCCATCCGCCCCGCGAACTGGTACTCGCCCAGCTCGTTGTGGCGCAGGTCCGGCCAGTTGCCGAGGGTCTCGTTGTAGAAGGCGCGCTCGTAGAGGAGGGCCTGCTCGGCGGCGTAGAGGTAGGCGCCCTCGCCGGTGGCGGCGGCCAGCTCCAGCAGCCCGTGGGCGACCCCGGCGGCGCCGTGGGCGTAGCCGCACAGGTTGCGGATGGAGGAGCTGCGCATGGTGCCCCACGACCAGCCGACCGTCTCCTTCTCGGCGATGGCGATGAGCTGGTCGCCCAGGTTGCGAGCCATCGCGTTCACCAGCTCCGCGTCCACCCGGCCGGCCAGCCAGAGGAGGGCGGGGATGGCCCCCGCGGCGCCGCCGATGACGTCGATCCCCCGGTCCATCTGCTCGTTCCCCAGCATGGGGCGCAGCAGCTCCTCGGCCTGCGGGACCAGCTCGGGCGCGTCGAGGCTCTCCGCCACGCGCACGGCGGCGTAGGCGATCCCCACCCGTCCCCCGTGGAAGCCGTAGCCGAAGTCGGGGAGCCCCGCGCCGTCGGCCAGGGCGTGGCGGATGGCGCCCAGCGCCGTGCGCCGCACCGCTTCGTCGCCGGTGAGGGCGCCCAGCTCGGCCAGGTAGACGGCAATCCCCGAAGTGCCCTCGTAGAGGGTGCCGGAGGCGATGGCGGGCTTGGCCACCCGCGCGTCGTAGTTCTCGCGGTCTGGCGACATGATCTGCCAGGTGCAGGCGTCGCCCTCCCAGAGGGCGCTCTCCACCAGGCGCGCGCCGATGCGGCGGCAGGTTTCCAGGAGGCGCGCGTCGGGTTCGTGGCTCATCTCGCTTCCGGTGTCCGGGGTCACGCGCTCACCGCGTCGGCGGGGCGGCCGAGGGCGCGCATGATCAGGTAGGCCAGGTACGACTCCTCCTGGACGGTGACGCCCAGGCGGTTGTTCATCATGTGCCAGTAGCTGGAGGTGATGGCGGGCGCCGCCGCCTCGAACGAGGCGAAGGGCTCGCCCAGGGGCGTCAGCATCTTCCCCTCCTCCACCAGCCCGCGGAAGGCGCCGCGCACCTCGCGCAGCCCGGCGTGGTAGGCGTCGAGCGCCTCGGAGAGCTCCTCGCCCTCGTCCATGCGCAGCCACACCTCGTCGACGTACTCGCCCAGCATCTCGGCCTGCTGGTCGTAGCCGCTGCCGAAGGCGCCGAGCCAGGCGGAGCGGTCGCCCTCGTCGCGCACCAGGCTGCGCAGGTAGTTGATGCCGTACTGGTGGGCGAAGTCGGCGGCGCGCCCGCGGGCGTCGTTGAAGGCGTGGGCCAGCACCACCATGCAGAGCAGCCCCTTGCCCAGGCGCGAGGCGCGCTCGGTGGGGTGGGTCTTCTTCAGCAGGGCGTACGCGGCCTCGCTGGAGTGCTCGAAGAAGCGCTCGGCCAGCCGCACCCCCTCGGGGCCGCCGTAGCGCTCCACCTCGGGCTCGTACTCCACCCGCAGCAGGTGGGTGACGTCGGAGGAGCCGCCCTGCGTGGGCGGGAACCAGCGGGGGGCGCCCTCGACGGGCTCGGGCTTCTCGAACGCCACCTCGGGGTGGAGCGCCGCCACGTGCGCCTGGAGGGCGGGCCACACCCGCTCCTCGACGGCCTCCTCGGCGCCGTGCAGCCGCAGCCGCACGTGCGAGCCCCACTCGCTGTAGCGGATGAAGAAGTGGCGGTCGATCCACCCCTCCTCCAGGCAGCGGCGCACGAACGGCTCCACCACCTCCAGCACCACGCGGTCGCACTCGCCGGTGTAGATGCCGGCGCCGAAGAAGAGGTACGCGCTCAGCCAGCGGTTGCCGGGGTCGGGGAGCGGGGGCATCGGCTCGCGCAGGGGCTGCTCCTCCGGCCGCAGCTCCGGTCCCGCCTCAGGCGAGGGTGGCATGCCCCTCCTCCGCCCGCGCGGCCGGCGCGGTGGCCACGCCCCCCGGGAAGTTGAGCTGCACCACCAGCTCGGTGGCGTACGCCTCGCCCTGGTGCAGGGGGAGCGCCTCGCGCCGGGGGAGCCGCTCCTCGATGGTGGCGGTGTAGGCCTTGAGGTTGGCGGCCATCTTCCCCAGCAGCCCCACCAGCAGCGGGTTGGCGAAGTCCATGAACTGCGGCTTGTACAGGTCGCGCGACGGCTGGGTGCGCGGCGGCGCGGGCCTGCGCTCGCCCTCGTCGGGCGGCGCCTCGCCCTCCGCGGGAGCCGCGCCCTCGGCGGCCGGGGGCTCCTCGGCGGCCTCGCCTTCGTGCTCCTCGGCCGCGGCGGCGGGGGCGTCGTACCCCGGCAGCTCGGGCTCCGGCGGCGGCGCCTCCTCGCCCGGGGGCGGGGCGGGCTGGCCGGGGCGCTGCGGCGCCGGCTCCTGGCCGGGGTTGATGCGGATGTAGCAGGTCTCGGGGATGCCGTGCTCGCGCCGCCAGCGGCTCACGCGCAGGAAGAAGTCGGCGGCGCTCTCGTCGTGCTCGCGCTGCGGGAAGAGCGCG
>DASUNK010000196.1:0-2738 GCA_036277195.1 Longimicrobiaceae bacterium
GGGAGGGTCGCGTGCATGCGGCCTGCTACACCCGGCCCGGACGCCCGTGCCGCCCCGGCCGCGCTTGACGGCCGCCGCGCGGAGCCGCAGGTTGCGCGCTCCCCCTCCACCCGGAGCACGCCGACGACCATGGCCTCACGCCTGGAAGAGTTCCGCGCCTTCCGCGAGCGCATGAACGAGCGCATCCTCGCGGCCGACAACCTGGAGATCCGGCGCTTCTTCGCCCTCGACTCGCGCACCTACGAACCCGGCGCGCTGTCGGCCAAGGTGAAGGAGCTGCTGGGGCTGGTCGCCTCGCTGGTGCTGCGCTGCGACGACTGCATCACCTACCACGTGGTGCGCTGCCGCGAGGAGGGCGTCACCGACGCGGAGTTCTTCGAGGCCTTCTCCGTGGGACTGGTGGTGGGCGGCTCCATCGTCATCCCCCACCTGCGCCGCGCCGTGGACACCCTCGACCAGCTCGGCGCTGCGGCGGAGGAGGGCGCATGAGCGCCGTCCCCCACCCCGAGCTGGAGCGCTGGCGGGCGGAGTTCCCCATCCTGCAGACGCGCACCTACCTCAACTCCTGCTCGCTCGGCGCCCTCTCGCGCCGGGGGATGGGGTACCTGGGCGAGTACCAGGCCCTCTGGAACACCCTCGGCGCCAGCGCGTGGTACGAGCTCTGGATGGGGCGCGTCGACCAGGTCAAGCGCGCCGTGGCCCGCCTCTGGAACGCGCGGGAGAGCGAGATCGCCCTCTCGCCCAGCGTCTCCTCCGCGCTGTCGTCCATCGCCAGCGCCATCGACCATCGTACCCGCAAGCGCGTAGTCTGCGCCGAGCTGGACTTCCCCACCCTGGTGTACCAGTGGCTCGCCCGGCCGGACGTGGAGGTGGTGCGCGTCCCCAGCGACGACGGCATCGGCGTGCCCCCCGAGCGCTGGGCCGAGTACGTCGACGAGCGCACCGCGCTGGTGGCCACCAGCCACGTCTTCTACGGCACCGGCTACGTGCAGGACCTGGCGCCGATCGCCCGCGCGGCGCGCGACGCGGGCGCCCTCTTCCTGGTGGACGGCTACCAGGCCGCGGGGCAGATCGCCGTGGACCCGCGCGCCGCGGACGCGGACGTGTACGTGGCAGGGCCGCTCAAGTGGCTGCTCGGCGGGCCGGGACTCGCCTTCCTCTGGGTGCGCGAGGAGCGCATCGAGGCGCTGCGCCCCACCACCGCCTCCTGGTTCGGCGCGCGCGACCAGTTCAGCTTCCGGGTGGACGAGCTGGAGTTCCGTGACGACGCCGCCCGCTTCTCCATGGGCACTCCCGCCGTCCCCACCGTCTACACGGCGCTCGGGGGACTGGAGATCTTCGCCGAGGCGGGCGAGGCGCGCATCTTCGCCCGGGTCAAGGCGCTCGCCGAGGACCTGGTGGAGCGCCTGCGGGCCGCGGGATTCGACCTCCGGGTGGCGAACGACCCGGCGCGCCGCTCGGCCATCCTGCTGGTGAAGCACCCCGACGCCCCCGGCGCCGTGCACGCCCTCGCCGAGCAGGGGATCATCGTCGACTACCGGGCCGGCACCGTGCGCGTGTCGCCGCACTTCTACAACACGCCGGAGGAGAACGAGCGCTTCGTGGAGGCGCTGCGGGCGGTGTAGGCGCCTTCCAACCCCGGGGGCGCGGCCGGCATCATCCTTCGCATGGGACCGCGGCCGCCCGCGGCGCCCGCGCCTTCTCCCCGCGGAACCCCCCTTCCCCATGCGCAGAGCCCTGCTCCCCGTCGCCCTGCTCCTCCTGGCCGGCGCCGCGCCGGCCCTGGCCCAGACCGTCCGCGGCCGCCTCTCCGGCGCCGGGGGCGAGGCCGTCCCCGGCGCGCGCGTGGTGCTGGTGAGCGTGGACGGCCGTACCGTGGCCGCCACCACCACCGACGCGGGAGGCGGCTTCTCGCTCGCCGCGCGCGAGGCGGGGCTCTACCGGCTGCGCGCCGAGCGGGTGGGATACGCCGCCACCTGGTCCGCCCCCTTCTCGCTGGAGGCGGGGCAGGCGGTGCAGCACCCGCTCGTCGCCAATCCCCAGCGGGTGCAGCTGGAGGGGATCCGCGTGGAGGCGCGCGCCCGCTGCGAGGTGCGTCCGGCCGAGGGCGCCCGCACCGCCCTGGTGTGGGAGGAGGCCCGCAAGGCGCTGGAGCTGGCCAGCGCCGCCACCCGCGCCGGCCTCTACCGCTTCGACGCCACCCGCTTCGAGCGCGCGCTCGACCCCTACTCCCTCACCGTCACCCGCGAGGAGGTCACCACCCGCGCCGACTACGCCGGCACCCCGTACGCCGCCGCCAGCGTGGAGCGGCTGGCCGAGCACGGCTTCGTGGAGAAGGGACGCGACCGGATGGTGTTCTACGCCCCCGACGCCGACGTCCTCCTCTCCGACGCCTTCCTCGACACCCACTGCTTCCGCCTGGCCGAGCACCCCGACCGCGCCAGCGGCCTCATCGGCCTCACCTTCGAGCCTGTGCCCGGTCGCCGCGTCCCCGACGTGGAGGGCGTGGTGTGGGTGGACCGCGCCACCGCCGAGCTGCGCAGCCTCGACTACCGCTACACGGACCTCGAGCTGCGCGAGGGCGACAACCTGGCCGCCGGGCGGGTGGAGTTCCTCCGCCTCCCCAGCGGCAGCTGGATCGTGAGCCGCTGGGCCATCCGCATGCCCGTGGTGGAGAGCGGCTCGCTCGCCCCGGGGTGGCGCAGCCTCAGCGACGCGCGCCGCCTCACCGCCATCGG
>DASUNK010000197.1:0-10384 GCA_036277195.1 Longimicrobiaceae bacterium
CCGGGCGCTCGCCGGGCGCCAGCGCGGCGGCCAGCGCCCAGGTGCCCGCGCCGGGCGGGTCCGGGTCGTCGGCCCAGCGGGCGAAGACGCGGCGCACGTTGCCGTCCACCACCGGCTCCGGGCGCCCGAAGGCGATGGAGAGCACCGCGCCGGCCGTGTAGCGCCCCACCCCGGGGAGCGCGCGGAAGGCCGCCGGGTCGGCGGGGACGCGGCCCTCCCAGCGCGCGGCCACCTCGCGCGCGGCGCGGTGGAGGTTGCGGGCGCGCGCGTAGTAGCCGAGCCCCTCCCACGCCTTCAGCACCTCGTCGAGCGGCGCCTCGGCCAGGTGGCGCAGGGTGGGGAAGCGCGCCAGCCAGCGCTGGTAGTAGGGGCGCACCGTCTCCACCCGCGTCTGCTGGAGCATGACCTCCGAGAGCCAGACGCGGTACGGGTCGGCCGTCTCGCCCGGCGGCGCGCGCCAGGGGAGGTCGCGCCGGTGGGCGTCGTACCAGGCCAGCAGCCGCGCGCGCACGGCCGCGATGCTTTCGTCGGAAATCACGGGCTGAGAATGGCGAACGGGGCGCTGCGACGCAACGCCCGCCGCCCCTTCGGCAGCGGGTTATGGCGCGTCGGGGGCGTATCTCACCACACATGTTCCGCCGGGGGTTGACACTTCCGGACCCCCGGCGGTATCGTATGTTTACCCCCGCAGGCAAACCCCACGCTCGTAGAGGCCGACCATGCCGAACACCCCGAAGCAGACGGACATCGAGACCTTCCTCCAGGAGCTCCCCCCGCTCAACCCCGCGCTCGTGCAGGGGAACTGCAACGTGGCTCCGCTCCCGCACCCCGAGACGCAGGGCGAGATCGCCGCTCCGGTCGAGACCGAGTCCAAGCCGCGCCGCCGGTAAAACGGGCGCGTTCCGAGCTGGGGTAAGACGTAGTGTCCAACCTGCAGTCGCTCCCCCTTGGATCAATCCTGGCAGCAGGCGGGCCGCCGCCGTGAAGGCGTAGGCTCGTGAACGGACTGCGCGCCGCCGGGGTGCAGTAGAGCCCCGGCGGCGCGCGCCGCGTTCGCACCCGATCCACCACCCGCCGTAGACAGCGATGCGCCCGCGCGGCCCCCGGCCGCGCCGGGAGCGTGCGCCGTCCCGGACCACCCGGCTGGAGCCATGTACAGCACCCTGGAAGAGACCGAGACCGCGCCCGCCGGCGCCGTCGCCGCCGCCCGCTGGGTGGCCAACGACCTGGTGGTCTGCGCCTTCTACCGCTCCATCGGCCAGACCATGCTCTTCAACCTGGCCGAGAACAGCAGCTTCGCCGTGGCCTCGCCGCTCATCCTGGAGCTGCTGGCGCACGCCACCGAGCCCCGCACCCGCGAGGAGCTGGTGGAGTTCGTCCGGTCCCGGGCGGAGATCGACGCCGAGAGCGCCGGGAAGCTGGTGCGCTTCTGCGCCGACAAGGAGCTGCTGCGCGACGAGGAGGCCGCCGGGGCCGACCAGGCCGTGGCCGCCCTGGAGCGCTGGCGCCGCTTCGGCTGGGACGGCGCCGCCATCTACCACTTCTTCACCCGCGACTTCCCCTTCCTCGACTACTCCCGCCCCGAGGCGTACACCACGGACCAGGGGCTGATGTCGGAGTACAAGGGGCGCTGGCTGGAGCCGCCGCGCTACAAGGAGTACACCGGGCGGCCCTTCATCCCCCTGGAGGTCGCCGAGAAGGCGATGAGCGACGTGAGCCTGCACGCGCTGCAGGACATGCGCCTCGCCAAGCCCGACGCGGCGCCGGTGGACCGGGCGCGCCTGGGGACCCTCCTCTACTACACCTTCGGGCAGACCGGGGCCATCCGCTACCCGATCGTGGAGCCGCTGCTGCGCCGCACCAGCCCCTCCGGCGGCGCCCGCCACCCCACCGAGGGGTACCTGGCCGTCTTCGACCCGATCGACGACATCCCTCCCGGGCTCTACCACTACTCGGTGAAGGAGCAGGGGCTGGAGGAGGTGGCGCCGGGGCAGTTCCGCGACCAGGTCTTCGCCGCCCTCGACACCCTCTCCGAGCGCGACGAGCTGGAGCCGCGGGCCATCGTCTTCTACACCTCGCTGGTGGAGCGCAACATGTGGCGCTACCGCGAGCCGCGGACCTACCGCGTGGTGCACCTGGACCTGGGGCACCTCACCTGGACCTCGTACCTGGCGGCCACGGGGCTGGGGATCCGCACCTTCGCGCACCACGGGATGGACGATGCGGCCATCGAGCGGCTCTTCGGCCTCGACCCCGTGCACGAGTCCGTCTACTGGTACATGGCCCTGGGCTAGGGGAGCAGAACGCATGCAGACGAAGGAGCTGATCGCCGTCCGTGACCTGGCCTTCCTCGAGTTCAAGTCGGGGGAGAACGGGAGCCACGGCGTCACCCTGGTGAACCCGCTGGAGGGGCAGCGCTTCGCCCTCCGCTCGGCGCCGATCCTGGAGGTGCTCACCGCCGCCGTCCGCCCCGCCGAGCGCGCCGAGCTGGCCGCCCGCCTGGCCGAGCGGCTGGAGCTGGAGCCCGCGCAGGCGGAGGCGCTGGTCGACGGCCTGGTGGAGCGCGGCGTGCTGGAGCGCGTGGCCGAGGGCGCGGAGGACAACTGGCTGGAGATGTGGCACCACTACAACTGGGAGGTGGCCAGCCTCTACCACTTCCTCTCGCGGGGGATCCGCTTCGCCGACGTGGACCGGGCGGAGCGCCCGCCGATGGACGTGCGCGAGGACGTCATCGAGGAGTACCGCCGGGGCGAGCCCTTCCCCTACCGCGACGTGTCGTCGGCGGGCGAGGAGGACGCGGTCGTGCTCCCCCGCGGCGAGGCGGAGGTCGACTGGCCGCTGGGCCCCACGCTGCTCAAGCGCAAGACGCTGCGCACCTGGGCGTGGCGCCGGCTCTCGCAGCAGGAGCTGGGGAACCTCCTCTGGTACGGGCTGCGCCCGATCGGCGAGAACCGCGCGGTGGTGGCGGCGGACCCCGGCTTCTCGCGGGTGGAGCCGCTGCTGACGCACTTCGCCCACCTGGGCGTGTGGGTGCTCCCGATCCGCGTGGACGGCATCGAGAACGCCATCTACCGCTACGACCCCGTGGGGCACCGGCTCCTCCCGCGCGGCACCTATCCCGACGCGCGCTCGCTGGAGGCGCTCTGCGTGGGGCAGGTGCCGCTGCGCGACGCCAGCGTGGTGGTGGTGCTGAGCGGGATGTTCGAGGAGTTCATGTGGCGCTACCGCCACAACCGCGCCTACCGCGTGCTCTGGCTGGAGGTGGGCCAGATGATGCAGAACCTCCACCTGACCGCCACGGGGATGCGGCTGCGCCCCTTCCTGACCCCCGCGCTGCGCGACAGCCAGCTCGACGAGCTGCTGGGGCTGGACGGCTATCGCGAGGGGGCGCTCTACCTCTCCGCCTTCGGCTGAGGAGCGACCGGACGATGCAGGCACAGGACATCATCGCCTCCATGCCGATCCGCGGCGAGGCCTTCGCCTTCTGGCGCGACCGGCTGGCCGCGGGGCGGCTGGCCGTCCTCGCCCGCCACCTGGAGGCGGTCCGCGCCGGGGGCGTGGCGGGCGCGGAGGCGTTCGTCCCCCTGGCCGAGCGGCTGCTGGGGCTCCCCGAGGCGCCGCGCCGCGACCTGGCCGCCACCCCCGAGTTCGGGGCGTGGATCTCGGAGATGCGCGACCGCTTCGAGCGCGGCGGGCGGACGTGGAGCGACGCGGAGACGGAGTCGCTCCTGGCGCGCGCCGGGCAGTTCCTCCTCCTCCCCCTGCTGCGCGGCGACCTGGCGGGGCCGGAGCGGGTGCCGGTGCCGGTGGTGCCGGGCGGGCTGGTGGCGATCCCGGGGACGCCGGTCTTCTTCGCGCTGGGCGAGGGTGTGCGCCGGGCCACCTGCCGCGCCGGCGCGGGCGGGCTGGACTTCGCGCCCGAGGGTGCCCCGGCGGCGGCCTTCACCCGCGCCGAGGTGGCGGCGCTCCTGGCCGGGGCGGGCCCCGAAGTGAGCTCCCTGTCCGGGCTGGCCCCGGGCGGCTACCGCCTGGCCGAGCTGCGCCAGCCGGGGATGTACCTGGGGCTCCCGGTCAACGAGATGCTGAGCACCAGCCTGGTGCGGATGGCGCGCGCCCAGGGCGCCGGCGACGACCCGGACTCGCTGATGACCTTCGCGGCCGACGCGGGGCGCTTCGCCGGCGACGTGGACGAGGCGCTGGGGCTGGTGGAGCGCGCCTGGCCGGAGATGGCGGAGGCGCTGGCGCTGCACACGCGCTTCGTGGCCCCGATCCTCTCCGAGCGGGTGTACAGCTACTCGGAGCTGGCGGCGCCCAACGCGGTGTTCCTGCGCGCCACGCCGCAGAACCCGCTCTGGTACGTGGAGCTGCTGGTCCACGAGTCGTGCCACAACTGGCTGGCCAGCCTGATGGAGCTGGTGCCGATCATCGACGCCACCGACGAGCGGCGCTTCGTCTCGCCCTGGCGGGCGGACGCGCGCCCGCTGATCGGCATCCTCTTCGGCACGCACGCCTTCGCCTTCGTGACGCTCTACCTGGTGCGCCTGCTGCAGCACGGCACGGCGGACGCGGAGGTGGTGGGGCGCCGGGTGGCGTTCGAGGCGGAGCGCGTGTCCCGCGGCTACGCGCTGCTGCGCGAGGAGGGGCGCTTCACCCCGGCGGGCTCGCTCTTCCTGGACGACCTGGGGCGCGTGGTGGAGGAGATCGAGGAAGGCGCGGCCGCGCACGCGCACTGGGCCGGGGGGCCGGAGAGCTCCCCCCTGGAAGCGATATGGCCGACGGTGACCTGAGGGCGCTGGCCGGCGTCCGGCTCCCGGGCCGGCGCGGTTCGTACACGGTGGAGCTCGCCCGCGGGCGGGTGGAGCGCATCGGACCGTACCACGGTCCGGAGCCCTCCCCGGCCCGCGGGCTGCTTCTGCTCCCCGCGCTGGCCGACGCGCACGTGCACCTCACCTTCCTCCCGCCCGCGGCGGGGGCGGAGATGGCGCGCGCGGGGGTGCTCTCCGTGCGCGACGTGGGCGGCGAGTGCGCCCGGGTGGCGGCGTGGGCCGCGGCGGCGGGCCCGCTGGCGCCGCGGGTGGAGGCGTACGGCGAGCCGCTGGACGGCACCCCGCCCGAGCCCCGGGCGGCCGCGTTCGGCGCCCGCGGCGTGTCCACCGCCGCCGAGGTGGAGGCGCACCTCGACCACCTGGCGCGCGAGGGGGCGGCGGGGCTCAAGCTCTACTTCGGCTTCCCGCCGGAGCTGGTGGCCGGCGCCGTGGCGGGGGCGCACGCCCGGGGGCTGCGGGTGGCCGCGCACCTGGGGTCGGGCACGCTGCCGGGCTTCCACGGCATCTCGCCGCAGGCGTTCGCCGAGGCAGGGGGTGACACGGTGGAGCACGTCCACTCCTTCACCGCCGCCGTGCTGGCGCCGGACCAGCGCGCCGTGCGGCAGGATCTCCCTTCCCTCAGCCGCGTCTTCCTGGCCTGGTCGCAGTGCGATCCCGGCGCGCCGCACGTGCTGGAGGCCATCGACCGCTTCGCGGCCACGGGATGCGGGCTGGTGCCCACCCTCTCGGTGCTGGCGCTGATGCCGGGGTGCATCCCCCTCCCCGGCGTGGCCGACCCGCGCGTCGAGCAGCTGGGCGAGGACCCGCGCTTCGCCTACGTGCGCGAGGGATTCGCGCGGATGCTGGAGTTCGTGGGGATCTTCCACGCGCGTGGTGGGAGATTGATCGCGGGGACGGACCTGGCCACCGACGCGGCCGGCGTCTCGCCCGGCGGAGCGCTCCCGCTGGAACTGCGCCTGCTGCGGCGGGCCGGGATTTCGGCGGCCGAGGTGCTGTGCGCCGCCAGCGGGCACGCGGTGGAGCCGGGCGCCCCGGCGGACTTCGTGCTGGCGCACGCCGCGGACGAGGACGATTTCCTGGACGGGTGGCGGGTGGAGGCGGTAGTCCGCCAGGGCGCCGTGGTCCACGGCCGGCTTCCCGCGGATGTGCACCGCGCTGCGTGAGCGGCTGCGGGCGCTGGCGCTCCCCTTCGCCGCGACGGTGCTGCTGCGCGACGCCGCGGCGGACCGCGAGGAGACCGTAGCCGCGGGGGATTCGGGCGACGTGCTCGACGTCACGGCGGTGGGTCCGTACCTGGTGATCGGCCCGCTCCGCCGCGCGGGCGCGGGCGGTGCCTGCGGCCGGTGCTTCCTCCACGCCGCCTTCGGGCGCGGCGCCGCCGAGCTGCAGGCCGAGCTGGGCGGCGCACCCGTGCTGTCGGATTCGATCCTCCACCGCCTGGGTCCGCTGGTGCGCGCCGCCCTCCTCTCCGGGCGCCGTCCTGACCGGCCGGTGTACCTGCTGGACACCCGCACCGGGCGCCGCTCGCGCTACCGCTGGGAGCACCCGCACCCGGGCTGCCCCGAGCACGCCGCCATCGCGGCCGGCCCCACCGGCGAGGGGACCCTCGCGCGGGAGCTGGCCGCGCCTCCGTCTTTCTCCCCATCCCTCAACCGTTTCGTGGACCCGCGCTGCGGCATCGTGCGCCGGCTGGAGCGCGCCGAGGCCCGCTTCGCGGACCCGTGCTCCCCCGCGGGCGGGCCGGTGTGGCTCTGGGCCGGCTGGCGTGCACGCCCGCTGGCCGGCGGGGTGGAGAGCATCGTGGGGATGGACGCGGATCCGGCCGCCGCCCGTACCAAGGCGCTGATGGAGGGGATCGAGCGCTGGTGCCTGGAGGCCGCGGCGCACCGCAGCATCGTGGAGGGGCGTATGGAAGACGTCCCCGGCACCGTGGACCCGCGCGATTTCCATCTCTACACCGACGAGCAGTACGCCACGCCGGGCTTCCCCTACCGCCGCTATCTCCCCGAGCAGCGTCTTCGTTGGACGGAGGGATACGACCCGGTGGCGGGTGCCACGCGCCGCGTGCCGCTGGAGACGGTGGCGAGCGTGTGGCCCGCGGGCGCGCCGCAGCCCATCTGCCAGCTCACCTCCATCGGCACCGCCGCGCACGGCTCGTACGCGGCGGCCGCGCTGGGGGCGCTGCTGGAGGTGATGGAGCGCGACGCGGTGATGCGCTGGTGGTACCGGCTGGCGTCTCCCTGGGCCGCCTGGCGCCTGCCGCTCCCGGACGACCCGGCCCCGGGGTCGCTGGCGCCCGGCGCGCGGGCGCTCACGCTGCTGGAGATCAGCCCCTGGCCGGAGCTGTCGGTGCTGCTGGCGGCGGCAACGGCGGAGGATGGGCGCCCGCCGTACCTGGCCCTGGGTGCAGGCGCGGCGGTGCGGCCGCGCTCCGCCGTCCGCAAGGCGGCCAACGAGGCGGTGGTGAACCTGCTCGGCTTCGCCGCCCGGGGCGAGGCACCCCCGCCGCGCTTCCACATGGAGCCGCGCGAGCACGGCGAGCACTACGCCTGGAACGCCGAGTCGCTGACGCTGCTCGACGGCCTCCTCCCCGTGCCGGGCGCCGCACCTCTGCCCGAGCCGGACGCCGCGCCGGAGCGGGACGCGGCCGGCGACCTGGCCGTGGTGCTGGATACGCTGGTGTCGCGGGAGTGCACGCCCGTGCTGGTGGACCTCACCCCCCCGAGCCTGCACCGCCGGGGCGTCCGGATCGTGCGCGCGGTGGTGCCGCAGCTGCTGCCGATGTGCTTCGGGGTGGGGCAGGACCGCTGGGGGCGGGTGGAGCCGCTCGTCGCCCCCGAATGGCGTGCGCGCATCCGCGGCCACGTGCACCCGTTCCCGTGACGCGCCACGCGTTTGACAGCCGCCGGGGATTTCCCTTACAATCCGCCCCATGCCACTACCCAAGCGCTACACCCCCGAGACGGCCGAGTCCGAGCTGGAGCGGTTCTGGAGCGACACCGGCGTCTACCACTTCGATCCCGTGGCGGACCGCCCCGCCTTCACCATCGACACCCCTCCGCCCACCGTCTCCGGGCAGCTGCACCTGGGGCACGTCTACTCGTACAGCCACGCCGACTTCATCGCCCGCTTCTGGCGGATGAACGGCCGCGAGGTCTACTACCCGATCGGCTACGACGACAACGGGCTCCCCACCGAGCGGCTGGTGGAGAAGCGGCTGGGGATCACCGCCCAGGGCGTGGGGCGGCAGGCGTTCATCGAGAAGTGCCTGGAGATCGGCGAGGAGGCCGAGCGCGAGTACCAGGCGCTCTGGCGCCGCCTGGGCCTCTCCGTGGACTGGCGCCACACCTACCGCACCATCGACGAGCTCTCGCGCCGCACCGCGCAGTGGTCGTTCCTCGACCTCCTGCGCAAGGACCTGGTCTTCCGCCGGCAGGCGCCCACCATCTGGTGCCCCGAGTGCCGCACGGCCATCGCCCAGGCCGAGCTCAACGACCTGGAGCTGCCCAGCGAGTTCGTCACCCTCGCCTTCCAGGCGGACGCCGACGTCCTCCCCATCGCCACCACGCGCCCGGAATTGCTCCCGGCGTGCGTGGCCGTCTTCGTCCACCCCTCCGACGAGCGCTTCGCCGCCTTCGTGGGGCGCCAGGCCCAGGTGCCGCTCTTCGGGCAGCGGGTGCCGATCCTGGCCGACGAGGTGGTGGACCCGGAGAAGGGGACCGGCGCGGTGATGTGCTGCACCTTCGGCGACACCACCGACATCGAGTGGTGGTACCGCTACCACCTGCCGCTGGTGGAGGCCATCGGGCGCGACGGGCGGATGACCGACGCCGCCGGCCGCTTCGCCGGGCTCGCCGTGCCCGAGGCGCGGAAGGAGATCGGCGCCGCCGCCGAGGCGGAGGGGCGGGTGCTGGCGCGCCGGGCCATCAGCCACGCCGTGCGCGTGCACGAGCGCGACGACGTGCCGGTGGAGTACATCGTCACCGGCCAGTGGTTCGTGAAGGTGCTCGAGTTCCGCGACCAGCTGCTGCGCGCGGGCGAGGAGGTGCGCTGGTTCCCCGCCCACATGCAGGCCCGCTACCGCGACTGGGTGGAGGGGCTCAGCTGGGACTGGGCGATCTCACGCCAGCGCTACTTCGGCGTCCCCTTCCCGCTCTGGTACTGCGACGCCTGCGGCGAGGTGGTGCCGGCGGAGGAGGGCCAGCTCCCGCTGGACCCCTCGGACGCGCACCCGCCCCGCGCCTGCGGCTGCGGCAACGGCGAGCTGCGGCCGGAGACGGACGTGTTCGACACCTGGTTCACCTCCTCGCTCTCGCCGCAGATCATCGGGCGCTTCCTCACCGAGCCGGAGTTCTTCGCGCGCACCTTCCCCATGACCATGCGCCCGCAGGCGCACGAGATCATCCGCACCTGGGCGTTCTACACCATCGTCAAGTCGCTCCACCACCTGGGGCGCCTCCCCTGGCGCGACGTGGCCATCTCCGGCTGGGGGCTGGCGGGCGAGGGGATGGAGAAGATCAGCAAGAGCCGCGGCGGCGGGCCCATGTCGCCGATGGAGATGATCGGACGCTACTCCGCCGACGCGGTGCGCTACTGGGCCGCCAGCACCGGGCTGGGGAAGGACTCGGTCATCAGCGAGGACAAGGTGCAGGTCGGCGCCAAGCTGGTGACCAAGCTCTGGAACGTTGCCGGCTTCTCCGGGCGCTTCATCGAGGGATACGACGCGCCCGACGAGCCTCCCGCGGGGCTCTCTCCGGCCGACCGGTGGATCCTGTCGCGCACGCACCGGCTGGTGCGCCGCTGCACCGAGCTGTTCCACGGCTACGACTACGCCGCCGCCAAGGCCGAGGTGGAGGTCTTCTTCTGGCGCGACTTGGCCGACAACTACCTGGAGCTGGCCAAGCACCGCCTGTACGACCCGGCGGGCGCGCAGCACGAGGCCGCGCGCTGGACGCTGCGCCACGTGCTGCTGGCCACGCTCAAGCTCTTCGCGCCCTTCCTGCCGTACGTCACCGAGACGGTGTACCGCGGCCTCTTCGCCACCGAGGAGGCGCCCACCATCCACCGCGCGCCCTGGCCGCGGGTGGACGAGGCGCTGATCGACGACGCGGCCGAGGCGGTGGGCGACCAGGTGGTGGAGATCGCCACGGCGGTGCGGCGCTACAAGAGCGACCGGCAGCTGGCGCTGGGCACCGAGCTGGCGGTGCTGCAGCTCGGCTCGGCGGACGGCGCGCTGGCCGAGCGGCTGCGCGCCTCGCTGGCGGACCTGAAGAGCGTGACGCGGGCGCGGGAGATCGCCGTGGTCGACGGGGTGGACCCCGCGCTCGACGCGGCCGGCGAGGCGGGCGCGGTGGCGGTCGCCGTCGGCCGCTGACCCGGTGGACGATCCGTCCGCGGCGGCGCGCGCCGGGGAGGCGCTGCTCGCCCCGGCCTGGGGCGGCGAGGTGGCGCTCGAGGGCGGGGAGCGGCTGAACAGCGGCCCCCGCTCGCGCATCTGGCGCTTCCGCGTGGCGCGCGCGCCCGGCGGCGCCCCCGCGAGCGTGGTGGTCAAGCAGGCC
>DASUNK010000198.1:0-5070 GCA_036277195.1 Longimicrobiaceae bacterium
GCGCGCCCCGCCGCGCCCGCGCCGGCCGCCGTGGCCCCGATCGCGGAGGCCCCGCCGGCGGCTCCCGCGCGCACGGTCACCGTCCGCTCCCCCCTCTACGAGTACCGCTTCTCCACCCGCGGGGCCGCGCTCACCGGCGCCAGCCTGCTCCAGTACGAGTCGTACGCGCGCCCGAACGAGCAGGTGCAGCTCGTCCCCTCGGGGGCGACGCTGCTGGGGAACCGGGTGGTGCTGGGCCGCGACACGCTCGACCTGGCGAGCGCCGCCTTCGAGCCGAGCGCCGAGCGCCTGGTGCTGAGCGCGCGGGGCGGGGTGCAGAAGCTCACCTTCCGCTACGGCGCCGGCGGCGTGGGCGCCGAGGTCACCTACACCTTCCGTCCCGAGTCGTACCTGGTGGACGTGGAGGGCCGCCTCACCGGCCTCCCCGGGGCGGCCACCGTGCTCACCTCGCTGGGCACCGGGCTCGCCCCGCACGACGCGCCGGAGCACGGCCAGGAGCGCGAGCTCTCGGCCGTGGGGTGGAACCGCGAGCGCATCGAGCGGCTGCCGCTGCGCAAGGTGCGCGGCGCCGACACCATCGCCGGCCCGCTGGAGTGGGCGGGGATCAAGGACCGCTACTTCCTGGTGGCGCTGGTGGCGGGGCAGGGGCCCAAGTTCGCGCGCCTCCTCTCCGTCGACGCGCCCGACGAGCGCTACGCGGTGCGCGGCAAGGCGCAGGTGAGCCCGCGCGCCCGCACCTACACCGTGCTCCCGGTGGGCCCGGACGGACGCTTCGCCTTCCAGGCGTACCTGGGGCCGCAGGAGCACGACCGGCTGGTGGCGGTGGGGCACGAGCTGGAGGAGGTGAACCCCTACGGCTACCGCTGGCTGCGCCCGGTGGTGCGTCCGATCGCCGCCGTGGTGCTCTGGGTGCTCAAGGAGCTGCACGACGGGCTGGGGATGGCGTACGGGTGGGTGCTGGTGATCTTCGGGGTGATGATGCGCGTGGTGCTCTGGCCGCTGAACGCCAAGGCCATGCGGGCGCAGATGCGCAACATGGCCGTGCAGCCGCAGCTGCAGGCGCGCATGAAGCAGATCCAGGAGACCTACCGCAACGACCCGGCGGGGCAGCAGCGGGCCATGATCGAGACCTACCGCGAGCTGGGGGTGAGCCCGTTCTCCATGCTCTCCGGCTGCCTGCCGATGCTCATCCCCATGCCGGTGCTCATCACCCTCTTCTTCGTCTTCCAGAGCGCCATCGAGTTCCGCGGCGAGCCCTGGGGATGGCTCCCCGACCTCTCGCTGAAGGACCCCTGGTTCATCCTCCCCATCTTCCTGATGGCGTCCATGTTCGCGCTGTCGTGGGTCAGCAACAAGCTGAGCGGCATCGAGCAGAACCCGCAGATGAAGATGATGATGTGGATGATGCCGATCATGATGGGCGTCATCTTCTGGGCGCTGCCCTCGGGGCTGAACCTGTACTACGCCACCACCAACATCGCCTCCATCCCCCAGCAGGTGCTGGTGGCGAAGGAGCGCCGGCGCGCCATCGACGAGCAGAAGGCGAAGGAGGCGCAGCAGAAGGCGCTGCGCAAGGGCTCCGGCCCCCCGCGCGCGCGCCAGGCCAAGCGGAAGGGCTGAGCGGGCTCAGTCCGGGCGGGGCACCAGCCGGAGCCCCGCCATGGCGAAGGGGAGGTACACCAGCCCCAGGGGGTTGCCGCGCTGGAGCAGCGCCAGGCGCGCCCGCCGCACCGCCTCGCCCACCCCCAGCGTCTCCCCCTGCGCGTCGGGCACCACGAAGCGGCGCAGGAACTCCTCGGCGAACTCCGTGGCCAGCGGCTCGAAGACGGTGATCTCGGTCCCGATCACCCCGGCCGCGTTGGCGCTCTCCACCAGCGTGCTCACGAAGTCGAACGCCTTCTCGGGCTCCAGCGCCGCCGTCTGGCAGCCGTTGATGAACACCAGCGGCCCCGGCTCGGGCCAGGCGATGCCGTCGCCGAAGTTGGTGACGTCCAGGTAGCCCTCGTCCTTGCCGCCCACCAAAAGGTAGGGGGTGCTCCCCTGCATCCCCCCGTGGCAGTAGAAGTAGACGATGGGGCTGCGCGTCTTCTCCAGCATCTCCAGCGCCTCCTGGCGCGTGTCGGCGTACTCCCACCCCAGGTCCGCGCGCAGCCCGCGCAGCGCCGTCTCGTGCGCGGCGCGCCGCTCGAAGTCGCGCCACACGGCCACCGCCAGCGCGGGCGCGCCGGCGTAGGCGATCTCCTCCCCGGCCGTGTCGGCGTCCTCGCCGATGGAGAGCGGCATCCCCAGCGCGTGGCGGTATCCCCAGAAGCCGCTGGGGCACACCACCAGGCGCTCCCGCGTGCTGGGGCAGCCGCCGGTGAAGCAGGGGTGCTCCTCCAGCGGGCGCCGCGGGTCGTCCAGCCCCTTCAGGAACTCGGGGCAGAGGGTGTACGCCGTCCCCGGCGGCGCCCCGCGGTCCAGCGCCGGGTAGTCGTAGAGCAGGGCCGCCGGCACCACGTGCGCGGCGTGGCGGCGGTTGGCCACCTGCACCAGCCCGGGGGTGCGCATCAGCTCGCGCAGCGCGAGCGCCTGCTCGCGGCTCCCGGCCAGGCGGTTGGCCAGGGTGTGGTGGAAGAGCCGCCCCTTGAGGGCGAGGCTCACCAGGTCCGCCCGCAGCCGCTCCCGGTCCAGCTTCCCGTCGGCGTAGCGGTAGCCCTCGCCCCCGGTCCACGACGCCTCGCTCCCCCAGGCGGCCCGGCGCAGCGCCTTGCGCGTCTCGTCCAGCAGGTCCTGCAGCGCCTGCCCGTCGAGCGTGGCCTGCGAGCGGAACTCCTGCTCGCCCGCGAAGAAGAAGGAGTGCGAGCCGTCGCCGTTGCTGTTCATCAGCAGGCTCAGCCGGTGCGGCGACAGGCGCGCCACCCGCCCGGAGGCCAGGGTGCGGGAGAGGACGTAGTCCAGGTCCGCGCGGAGCGCGCCGGCGTCGTCCCGCGGCTCGGCGTCGACGCGGGCCCGCACCAGCCACGACTGCAGCAGCGTCTGCCGGTGGTAGAGGTTGGCGCGCAGCCGGTGCTCGCCCGGGGCGTCCGGCGCCCGCACGCCGAAGCGCAGCCGCCGGGGCCGGCCGCCTCCGGTGGGCGCGCCGTGCGGCTGGCGCGCCACCTCCACCGAGCCGTCCTCGGCCAGGCGCAGCTCGCCCAGGTCCGCGCCGGGGGCGACGCGGAATCCCTCCTCCCCGACGGGGAAGAGCACCACGGTGATGACGGCGCCCTCCGGCAGGTTGTCGCGGTCCAGCTCCACGCGGGTGGAGACGATGCTCCCCTCCACCCGCTCCTCGCCGACCTCCAGCCAGAACCAGTACCGGCGCCCCGCGCCCAGGCTCATCCCGCGCACGCTCCCGTCCGGTTCCTGCTCGTCCGCGAAGCCGTTGTCCACGTAGACGGGCTTGCGCTCCCGCACGGGTGCGGACCCCGGGGGCGGGGCTTCCTCCACCGCGCCCGGCGGTGCCGGCTCTTCCTCCTCCTTCACCTCCTCCCGGGGCGGCGCGGCGCCGCCGCCGTTGGACCGCCTCGCTCCCCCGCGCGTTGGGCGCGAGCCGGTAGTGGCGAACCGGCCCGCCAGGTGGCGGAGCACGTATTCGAGCACGAGGCCGCGCTCGTCGGGGACCAGTCTCGCGAGGAGATAAGCGGCCCGCTCGCCGGGCGGGGGTAGCAGGAGGGTGGCAGGCTCGCTGCGGAAGCGCGCGAAGGCGGGGTTCCGTGCCACGGCGCCGTCCAGCAGCGCCTGGCGCAGCGCGCTGTCCAGCGGGAGACGCTGGATGACGGCGGCCACCAGCCGCGCGCGCTCGTCCGTCGAGGCCCACTGCAGGAGCTCCCGGCGCACCAGCCACACCGCCATTTCGAGCCGGGGCGCCAGCAGGTGGGCCGTGCCGGCGAGGAAGGCGACCAGCTCCTCCTGCGTCTCCGTGCTCCGCAGGAACCGTTCGACTTCCTCCCCCACCCAGGCGGTGTCGTCGCTCATCTTCGCGCTCCTAGCGGATCTCGGTCCCGCCGGTCGTGGCGCCCATGGCGCCGGTGGTGGCCCGCACGTCGCCCGGGATCTCGTACTCCGGGCCGAGCCGGCGCCGGCGCCCGTCCAGGAACCAGTCGGCGTCGAAGTTGGCCGAGCGGTTCACCAGCACCACCAGGATGAGGAAGTAGAGGAAGAACCCCAGCGCCAGCCCGATCCCGTAGGCGCCGAAGAGGTCGCTGCGGGCCTCGAAGAGGGCGAGGATCCCCGCGCCGCCGATGACGCCGATGAGCGTCACCAGGTCGCCCAGCGACACGTCGCCCTTCCGGTAGCGGTTGACGTAGTAGACGTACCAGCCGATGAGGAGGCCGAAGCAGCCGGCGCCCAGCAGCTGGATGGTGCTGGCGTCGGCGGTGGTCGCATCCTGCAGGATCATCGAGGGCCTCCTTCGGCGAGTTGTTGGCGGAGGGACTGGAGCCAGGCGCCGTGGACCCAGGCCATGGCGGCGGCCGCGGCGCCGAAGCCGAGCACCGCGCTCCACCCGCCCGTGAGCGCGCGCAGGGCCGCTCCGGCCAGCAGCAGGGCAGCGGCGAGCGCCAGGAGCGAGCGGCCGGCGCGGGGCGCTCCCCGCAGCACCAGGACAGCCCACCATCCCCACACCGCGCCGATCCCGATGCCGCCCAGCAGCGGGCTCACGGGTCGGACCCGGGTCGGGCGGCGCGATGCGGCATGGTCCGGTGCTGGGGGCGGAGTGGGGTGACACGGCGAGAAGCGTCCCGGGCGGGCGTGGTACTCTGCGGTTCGATGGCGCCGCCTGTCAACACCTTTCCCGCCGCGCGGCGCGATTGCGCGCCAGCAGCCACGGGAGGTTGGCCACCCACCAGTGCAGCACCCGGCCCTGCTCCGCCGGCGGCAGCCGGTCCAGGAGCGCGGCGGTGCGCCCGTCCAGCGCCGGCGCGGCCTCCTCCTTTTCCGCGCCCTCCGTAGCCGCGGCGTAGCGACGCCGCGCGGCGGAGACCGCGGGATGGGCCGCCACGCGCGGGTCGCGCCGCGCCAGCCCGCCCAGGATCGCCGCCAGCGCGG
>DASUNK010000199.1:0-3106 GCA_036277195.1 Longimicrobiaceae bacterium
GGGGAGCCCCGGCTCGGCCAGCACCCCCTCCACCGCCCCCGCCACCACCGCGCGCGCCAGCGCCGCCGCCGCCACCGCGTCGTCCAGCCGGGGGGTGGCGTCCATCACCCGGAACTCCAGCGTGGGATAGCGGTGGTGCGCCCGCACGTCCCAGTAGATCCGCGCGGGGGTGTCCACGCACCCGGTGGCGGTGAGCCACTCCACCAGCGCCGCCAGCTCCGCCTCGTCCGCCAGCCGCGGCGGCGGCCCCGAGCGGGGCCAGCGCCGCCAGACCACGGCGCGGAAGGAGGCGTACCCCGTGTCGCGCCCCTCGTAGAAGGGCGAGCTGGCGGTGAGCGCCAGCAGGTGCGGGAGGTAGAGCCGCGCCACGTTCATCACCCGCACCCGGTCCACCCCGCGCGGCACCCCCACGTGCACGTGCATCCCGAAGATGGCCTGCCCCTCGGCCAGGTCGCGGTACTCGTCGCGGAGCGAGCGGTACACCGGCGCGTCGGTGAAGCCGTACCCCTGCGAGGGGCTGCAGGGGTGCGTCCCCGCCGCCACCACGCGCAGCCCCTCGGCCTCGGCGGCGATCGCGGCCTGGAAGCGGAGGCGCGCCAGGTCGTCGCGCACGCACCGGGTGCCCTCGCACACCCGCGTCCCCACCTCCACGGTGTGCTGCTGCATCTCGGGCTTGATCTCGCGCGCCCAGTCGGCGGCGATCACGAAGCGGGCGCGGCTGCGCAGCCCCCCGCCCGCGGCGTCGACGAGCTGGTACTCCTCCTCCACGCCCACCGTATAGTCGTCCGGCCGTGCCATCCGCCGTCCTGGAAATCAGAGTTAGCCACTCCCCGCCGCACTGGCAAGCGGCGTCACGGCGGGCCCCGCTCGCGCGTTCTCATTCCGGGCGCGGGAGTGGACCCACGCGCTCCACCCGCTCCAGCGCCGCCGCTGCGGAAAGCAACTCCCGCGCCGTGCGCCCCAGCACCGGGTGCCGCCACCCGGGGGCCGCCTCGGCCAGGGGGTGGAGGACGAAGCCCCGCGCCGCGATCCCCGGGTGCGGGAGCACCAGCGCCGGGGTGCGGAGCACGCGGCCGGCGTAGTCGAGCAGGTCGATGTCGATCGGGCGCGGCGCGTTGCGGAAGCCCGGCTCCCGCCCCAGCGCCCGCTCCACCGCCTGGGCGCGCGCCAGCAGCTCCTCGGGCGAGAGCGCGGTGCGGCCGACCGCCACCAGGTTGAGGAAGTCGGGCTGGTCGGCGTAGCCCACGGGCGCGGAGCGGTAGAGCGAGGAGAGGCGCTCCAGCCGCACCGCGTCCTCCAGCCGGCGGAGCGCCTCGGCCAGCTGCGCGGCGGGGCGCCCCAGGTTGGCTCCCAGCCCCAGGATCACGGGGTGCAGGGTCATGCCGGAACCGAGCTGCGTGACATGGCAGAATTCCTGCGGCATATTCGTTACGCATCGAGCCCGCGGCACCGGGAGCCTCTCCCCGGGCGCCGCCGGTCCCCCACCGCCGCCCGACGCGCGCGGCAGCCCGCGCCGGCTGTTCGTTCCGCCCTCACGGAGGCAGCGATGCACCGACACCGTCCGTCCGCCCGCCGCACCCTGGCCGTAGCGCTGGCCCTCCCCATCGCCGCCTCGGCGTGCGCCCTCAACGGCGGGGGGCGGGGGATCCCGCCCGAGGGGCGCCTCATCACCTACGCGCAGATCGAGCGCACCGGCGCCCAGAACGCCTGGGAGGCGCTGGAGCGCACCGGCACCCACCTGCAGGCGCGCGAGACCGGCTTCGGCAAGCCGAGCGAGCTCACCTGGCGCGGGCGCACCAGCATCAACCTCAGCTCCGCGCCGGCGGTCTACGTGGACGGGGTGCAGGCCGCGGACTTCGCCCGCCTGCGCGAGATCCCGCTCCGCCACATCGAGCTGATCCGCATCTACAACGGAGTGCAGGGCACCAAGTACTACGGCACCGGGGGCGGCAACGGCGTCATCGCCGTGCAGACGCGCACCACCCCGCTCGAGGAGGAAGAGTCGTAGAACTTTCGGGTCTCACACGGAGGACACGGAGGGCACGGAGGCTGTCCTCTGTGTCCTCCGTGCCCTCCGTGTGAAATCTAAAGAGAGCCGGGAGGGGCACGCTGCCCCTCCCGGCTCTTTCCTACCCTGCGGTTCTGCCTCCCGGCGCTCCGCTTACGCGTTGCGGTCCAGGCACAGGCTCTGGTTGGTCGGAATCCCCGAGAGCTCCGGGTTGTTCCGCTCGTCCACCGAGAGCGGCAGGTTCACGTCCGAGCCGTACTGCCCGCCCTGCACCGGCTTGTGGTACGGGCCGGTGGGGAACACGGTGGCCTGGTTGCGCCCGTACTGCCGCACCAGCCGCCGCATGTCGCCCAGGCGGTGGGAGGTCAGCCACAGCCAGTAGGCCCGCTCCGCGAAGAGCTGGTCCTGCTGGCCGGCCGCCGTCCCCGGGTCCGCCAGCGCCGGCAGGCCGATGGTGGCCCGCTGCGCGTTGAGGATCGCCAGCGTCCCGCCGGCGCCCGCGTAGTTGCCCGCGCGCAGCTGCGCCTCGGCCTCGATCAGGCGCGCCTCGATGCCCTGGCCCAGCGGCGTCGTGTCGCTCCGGCTCGAGTACTTGAGGTTGTCGTACTGCGGCGTGCTGCTGTCGAAGCCCACGTCGTTGGCGGGGGTCCGCACCCACGGCGTGCGGGGGTCGCCCGCCGTGAAGTTGTTGCGGTACGGCAGCCCCTCGCCGCCCTCGCTGTTCGACACCGAGATGCGCTCGTTGAGAACGTTGAAGGCGAAGACGCCGTGGTTCTCGCGCGGCGTGTTCTCGGAGTGGAAGATCCCGTAGAAGAAGTTCGTCGGGACCGCCGCCACTGCCGCGGCCGCCGCGGCCGGCTGGTTGAGGTTGAGCAGCGCCCGGCCCTTCAGGATGGCCGCCAGGTTGAGCTGCTGGTTGCGGGCCGCCGTGGTGGTCACCGCACGGGTGGCCGCCGCGATCGCCGAGTCCGCCGCCACCACCGCGCGCTGGAAGATCTGCGCGGTGGTCTCCCGCCCGCCGTACACGAACTGGCCCGACGCGTCCACCACGCTGAACGGCACCCCGGAGCAGTAGTTCTCCCCGAAGTGGATGTAGGT
>DASUNK010000200.1:0-8874 GCA_036277195.1 Longimicrobiaceae bacterium
CCAGCTCCACCATCTCCCGCGCGCTCCCCTCCTTGACCCGCAGCTGCACGGCGGGCGCGCCGCCCCGCAGCGCCGCCCGCACCACCTCCGGCACGGTGCGCCCGGGGAGGACGCCGGGATCGGTCACCACCACCAGCGCCAGCTCGGTCATGGGCGGGCGAGGGCGCGCGCCTCGCGCTGCGCGGCGCGCTTGGCGGCGTTGTGCTCCGCGAGGGTCCGGGTGAAGACGTGCGTGCCGTTGGGGCGGGCCACGAAGTAGAGGAAGTCGCCCGGGGCGGGGTTCAGCACCGCCTCGACCGCCCCGCGGCTGGGCGAGCCGATGGGGCCGGGGGGGAGGCCGGCGCGGCGGTAGGTGTTGTACGGGTGGTCCGCCACCGAGCGGATGTCGGCGTAGAGGAGGCGCGCGCGCCGCCCGCCGAGCGCGTACTGCACCGTGGGATCCGCCTCCAGCCGCATCCCGCGCCGCAGCCGGTTGTGGTAGACGGCGGCGATGGTGGGGCGCTCGGACCAGTGGCGCGCCTCGGCCTCGACGATGGAGGCCAGCGTCACCACCTCGCGCTCGCTCATCCCCATCGCCTGGGCGCGGGCGCGGAGCGCGGGGGTCCACACCTGCCGGTAGGCGCGCACCATCTCGCGCGCCATGCGGTCGGGGCCGGAGCCGAGGGGGAACTGGTAGGTGGCGGGGTAGAGGTAGCCCTCCAGCGTGGGGCCGGGGACGCCGTAGCGCGCCGCCGCCCCGGAGTCCGCCAGCACCGCCAGCACCGAGTCCTCGGAGATGCCGCCGGCCGTGGCCATGCGCGCGGCGATCTGGCGGAGCGTCCACCCCTCGGGGATCACCAGGCGCATCTTCACCACGTCGCCGGAGACGAGCTTGTCGAGCACCGCCCCCCACGCGCTGCCGCGCGGCACCTCGTAGACGCCGGGCTTCAGCCGGCGGGCCGCCCCCTGGACGCGCGCGTAGAGCTTGAAGAGCCCCGGCGCGCGGACGATCCGGTGCGCCGCCAGGGTGTCGGTGACCGCCGAGAGGCCGCTGGAGGGGGGGATGGTGAAGCGGACGGGGGGACCCTCCGGACCGCCGCACGCCGCGAGGAAGAGCAGGGACGAGAGGACGAGGGGACGAAAGGACGAAAGAGGGATCACGGCTCCGCCTCCCCGGCGGGGCGCGCGCGGCGCAGGGTGAGCCAGCCGTCCAGGATGAGGGCGGCGGCGGCGGCGTCCACCCGCTCCTTCTCCTCGCGCTGCGTCCGCCGCAGCCCGGACGCGCGCACCGCGCGCTCGGCACGCACCGAGGACATGCGCTCGTCCACCCAGTGCACCGGGAGCCCGGTGCGCCGCGCCAGCTCGTCGCCGAAGCGGCGCACCTCGGCGGCCCAGTCGCCCTCGTTCCCCTCCAGGTCCAGCGGGAGCCCCACCACCGCCTCGTCCACCTCGTGCGCCTCCACCAGCTTCGCGATCTCCGCCCAGGGCGGCCGCTTCCCGGGCCGGCGGTGCAGGGTGACCAGCGGCGAGGCGATGGTGCGCGTGGGATCGGAGAGGGCCACCCCGATCCGCCGCTCGCCGAAGTCGATCCCCAGGATGCGGCCCACTCCCCTCCTCACGCCAGCGCGGCCAGGGCGTCGTCCAGCGAGGCGCCGCCCCGCAGCGACTCGTAGACGGCGCCCAGCGCCTCGCCGCTGCCGAAGAGGAGCCGCGAGCCGGCGCTCCCCCGCGGCACCTCCATCACCACCACCTCGCTCCCCGCCAGCCGCCCCAGCACGCTGGTGAAGATCCCGGTGGAGACGTGGCACCCCGCGGGGCCGCCGTCGGCGCCGCTCTCGATCCACTCCGCCAGGTCGAGCGCCCCCACGCCGGGGTGCAGGTCGCGGTGCTCCACCGTCCCCCACCCCAGCTCGGCGAAGAAGCCGCCGGCCGAGCGCCAGAACTCCGCCGGCTCCAGCGTGAGCGCCTCCACCCCCGCGTAGTCGCGCGCCAGGCGGCCGGAGAGCCCCTCGAAGACGGCGTCGCCCAGCTCGTACCCCACCTGCCGCAGCAGCGTCACCGCCTCCAGCGGGGCGCGGTCGGCGGCCAGCGCGCGGCGCACCGACGAGATCAGCTCCGCGGGGACCTGCACGAACCGGGTGTCGGCCAGGGTGGCGTTCATCAGAGTCGCAGTTCGAGGGGAGTGCCGGCGGCGGGGGGGCCGCCGCCGGCGTCGGCGAGCCGCTCGGGGAGGGCCAGCAGCTCGGCCTCGCCGAGCCGGGCCACGCCCAGCTCCTGGGCGCGGGCGAGCTTGGAGCCGGCGTCCTCGCCCACCACCAGGTAGTCCGTCTTCCGGGTGACGCCGCCGGCCACGCGCCCGCCGTGGCGCTCCACGAACGCCGAGGCCTCGGTGCGGGTCAGGGTGGGGAGGGTGCCGGTGATCACGAAGGTGAGCCCGGAGAAGGGGCCCTCCACCGGCTCGGCCCGCTCCTCGGTGAGCACCACGCCGGCGGCGGCCAGCTTGTCCACCACCGCGCCGTTGCGCGGCTCCGCGAAGAAGGCGGCCAGCGCCTCGGCGGTGGTGCGCCCGATGCCGTGCACCGCCACCATCTGCTCGACCGTCGCCTCGCGCAGCCGGTCCATGCTGCAGAAGGCGCGGGCCAGGAGCTGGGCCGCCGTCTCGCCCACGTGCCGCACCCCCAGCGCGAAGAGCGCCCGGGCCAGCCCGCGCCCCCTCGACTCCTCGATCCCGTCCAGCAGGTTCTGCGCGGAGCGTACCTGGAATCCCTCCAGCGCCAGCAGCTTTTCCCGGTCCAGAGAATAGAGGTCGGCCACGTCGTGCACCAGCCCCCGCGCCAGGAAGAGGCGGATGCGCTCCTCGCCCAGCCCCCGGATGTCCATGGCCCCGCGCGAGGCGAAGTGCACCACTCCCCAGTAGATCCGCGCCGGGCAGGCGGAGTTCGGGCAGTAGGTCATCACCTCCTCCGCCGGCCGCTCCACCGGGGTTGCGCACACCGGGCAGTGGTCCGGCATGCGGAACTCCGGCCCCCGCGCCTGCCCCTCCTCCAGCTGCGGGCCCACCACCTGGGGGATCACGTCGCCCGCGCGCTTCACCAGCACCTTCTCGCCGGGGCGGAGGTCCTTGCGGCGGATGTCGTCCTCGTTGTGCAGGGTGGCCAGCTTCACCACCACCCCACCCACCTCCACCGGCTCCAGCACCGCGTACGGGTTGAGCGCCCCGGTGCGCCCCACGTTGACCTCGATCGAGCGCAGGGTGGTCACCGCCAGGTCCGGCGCGAACTTGTACGCCGTGGCCCAGCGCGGCTCGCGCCCGCCCACCACCCCCAGCTCCGGGTGCAGCCAGAGCGGGTCCACCTTCACCACCGTGCCGTCCACCTCGTAGTCGAGCGAGGCGCGCAGCGCCTCGAACTCGGCCACGAAGGCCAGCACCTCGTCCAGGTCCGCGCAGCGGCGGGCGAGCGGGTTCACCGGGAGCCCCCAGGCGCGCAGCCGCTCCAGCAGCTCCCACTGCGTCTCCACCGGGAGGCGCGCCTCGCCCGCCTCCAGCGCGTAGGCGAAGAAGTGCAGCGGGCGCCCGGCGGTGACGGACGGGTCGAGCTGGCGGAGGCTCCCCGCGGCCGCGTTGCGCGGGTTGGCGAAGGTGGCCAGCCCCTCGGCCGCGCGCCGCTGGTTGAGCTTCTCGAAGCCGGAGAGGGAGAGGTACACCTCGCCGCGCACCTCCACCCGCCCGGGGGGCGGCTCGCCGCGCAGGCGCAGGGGGATGTCGCGCAGGGTGCGCAGGTTGCGGGTGACGTCCTCGCCCACCGCGCCGTTGCCCCGGGTGGCCCCCTTCACCAGCACCCCGTCCTCGTAGGTCAGGGCGATGGCCAGCCCGTCGATCTTGGGCTCGGCCACGTAGCCGGCCGCGCGCACCTCGTCCACCAGGCGCGCGTTGCGCGTCTCCCAGGCGCGGAGCTCCTCGGGGGTGAAGGCGTTGTCGAGCGAGAGCATCGGCGCCAGGTGCGCCGTCTTCTCCAGCCGGCTGGCGGGTTCGGCGCCCACGCGCTGGGTGGGCGAGTCGGCGGTGCGCAGCTCGGGGTGCTCCGCCTCCAGCGCGCGCAGCTCGCGGAAGAGGCGGTCGTAGTCGGCGTCGGAGAGGGTGGGGGCGTCGAGGACGTAGTACTCGTGGTTGGCCCGCTCGATCTGCTCGCGCAGCTCGGCCGCGCGGGCGGCCTGCTCCGCCGGGGCGGGGGGGCTCATGCGCTCAGGCGTCGGCGGGCATCTGCGAGGCGCGCACCACCCGGTTGCGCCCCGACTCCTTGGCCACGTAGAGGGCGTCGTCGGCCCGCTTGAGCAGCGCCTCGGGCGCGTCCACCCCCGGGTGGGGGAAGGCGGCCACCCCGCCGGAGACGGTCATCCGCACCTCGGTGGCCTCGTCGCGGAAGACGTGCCCCTCCACCGTGGCGCGCACCCGCTCGGCGAAGCGCGCCGCCTCCTCCTCGCCGGTGTTGGGGAGGATGACGATGAACTCCTCCCCCCCGTAGCGCCCCGGCATGTCGATCTCGCGCGCCGTCTCGCGGAGGATGCGGGCCGTCTCGTACAGGATCACGTCGCCCGTGGGGTGGCCGTAGGTGTCGTTCACCTGCTTGAAGCGGTCCAGGTCGAGCATGGCCACCGCCACCGGCTCGCCGCTGCGGCTGGAGCGCTCGAACTCCTCGCGCAGCAGCTGGTGCACGTGGCGGTGGTTGAAGAGCTCGGTGAGGCCGTCGGTGATGGAGAGCTTGCGCAGGCGCTTGTTCACCACCTCCAGCTCGCGGTTCTTCTGGTCGAGCTCGTCCTGCAGGTGCTTGATGCGGAGCATGGCCCGCACCCGCGCCTCCAGCTCGCGGAAGTCGTACGGCTTGGCGATGTAGTCGTCCGCCCCCGCCTCCAGCCCCTCCACCAGGTCGTCGGCGGTGTCGCGGGCCGTCACCAGGATGATGGGGATGAAGGGGAGCTCGCCGTCGGACTTGATGCGGCGCGAGACCTCGAACCCGTCGAGCACGGGCATCATCACGTCGCAGAGGATGAGGTGGGGCGGGTCGCTCTTCACCGCCTCCAGGGCCTCCTGCCCGTTGGTGGCGGTCTGCACCACGTAGCCGCGCGAGGAGAGCCGCGCGTCGAGGATGTCGACGTTGTCGGGGACGTCGTCGACCACCAGGATGCGGACGGGCCCGGCCGAGCCGTCGCCCGCTCCGCTCAAGCCCGGGCCTCCCGGCCCGCGCCGATGAACTTCTCCACCTCGGCCACCACCCGCCGGGGCTCGCACGGCTTGGCCAGGTAGCCGTCGCACCCCACCTCCTGCGCCTTGGCCCGGTCGGTGGCCAGCGCGTGCGCCGTGAGCGCGATGATCGGGATCTCCGCCGTGGCGGGCTCGCCCTTGAGGATCTTGGTGGCCTCCCACCCGTCGATGAGCGGGATGGAGATGTCCATCAGGATGAGGTCGGGGTGGTCCTCGCGGGCCATGCGGATCCCGTCCTCCCCGTTGCGCGCCTCGATGACCTGGTAGCCGTAATGCTCGAGGATCGTCCGATAGACGGTCCGGTTGTCTTCGTTGTCCTCCACGAGGAGGACCGTCTTGTTCTCCGCCATCGCGGAAGCCTCCTGGCCGTTTGGCGCCCGTTCCCGCCGCGCGCCGTGGCGCCGGGCGGCGGGAGCGTTAATTATACCGGGCCCGCGGGGGCTGGCAAGCCCGCGCGGGGAAACTGTTGACGCCTCCCCTCAACCGCAGCGAGACCCGGATGCCGACCTCCCCCGACGAGCTGGGGCCGCTCTTCCGCCGCTGGTTCGGCGAGCGCGCGCTGGTGGTGGCCTCCAACCGCGAGCCGTACGAGCACCGCTGGGCCGAGGTGGGCGAGGTGGAGGTGCGCCGCCCCGCCGGCGGGCTCACCTCCGCGCTCGACCCGGTGCTGCAGGCGCTGGGCGGCACCTGGGTGGCGTGGGGGAGCGGCGAGGCCGACGCGCAGTCCGTCGACGCGGAGAACCGGGTGCGGGTGCCCCCCGAGAGCCCCAGCTACACGCTGCGCCGCGTCTGGCTCAACCAGCACGACATCCACCGCTACTACCTGGGCTTCGCCAACCAGTTCCTGTGGCCGCTCTGCCACCTGCGCCCCGACCTCACCCGCATCCGCTGGCGCTACTGGGAGCGCTACCGCCGGGTGAACCGCCGCTTCGCCGAGGCGGTGCTGGAGGAGGTGCGGGGGAAGGAGGCCGCCGTCTGGTTCCAGGACTACCACCTGGCGCTGGCCCCCCTGCTGGTGCGGGCCCGCCGGCCGGACCTGGCGCTCGCCCACTTCTGGCACATCCCCTTCCCCCCCTACGACGTCTTCCGCCTGGGGCCGCAGGCCTCCTACCTGCTGCGGGGGCTGCTGGCCAACGACCTGATGGGGTTCCACCTCCCCCAGTTCGCGGACAACTTCCTGCGCTGCGCCGCCCGGCTGGCCGGGGCGGAGGTGGACTGGGAGCGCCGCACCGCCACCCTCGACGGGCACGTCTGCCACGTGGGGGCGTTCCCGATCTCCATCGACGTGGAGCAGTTCCGCGCCGCCGCCACCGTGGGCGACGCGGAGGGGATGATGCGCCGCTTCCGCGAGAAGTACGCCCCCCCGGGCGCGGCCCTCGGCATCGGGATCGACCGGCTGGACTACTCCAAGGGGCTGCTGGAGAAGCTCAAGGCGCTGGAGCTCCTCTGGGACCGCTACCCCGAGTTCGTGGAGCGCTTCACCTACGTGCAGATCGCCGTCCCCAGCCGCAGCGACATCGAGGCGTACGACGACCTGGCCCAGAAGGTGGACCGGCAGGTGCGCGGCATCAACGAGCTCTTCGGCACCCCCGGGTGGCAGCCGGTGCACCTGGTGAAGCAGTCGCTCCCGGTGGAGCGGCTGGGGCCGCTCTACCGGCTGGCGGACCTCTGCCTGGTGTCGTCGCTGCAGGACGGGATGAACCTGGTGGCCAAGGAGTTCGTGGCCAGCCAGGTGGACGGGCGGGGGGTGCTCCTCCTCTCCGAGTTCGCGGGGGCCGCCGAGGAGCTGGACGGCGCCACCCTGGTGAACCCGTACGACCCCGAGGAGTGCGCGCGGGCGCTGCGCGACGCGCTCACCCTCCCGCTGCACGAGCGGGCGGAGCGGATGCGGCGCCAGCAGGCCTCGCTGCGCACCATCTACGACTGGATGGCGGAGACCTTCACCTGCTGGGGCGAGGTGGTGGCGGGGTGGGGGGACCGCCCCGCCGTGCCCCGGGGCGGGGCGGCGGAGCTGGAGGAGCTCTTCGGCGGGGGGCCGGCGGTGCCGGCGCGGAGCTAGCCCTCCGCCGGGGGGAAGCGCGCGTGGGGGACGCCCGCGGCCGCCAGCGCGGCGGCCAGGGCGTCCGCGTCTTCCGGGAGGGTCTCCAGCGCCAGGTTGCAGCGCGCCTGCGCCGCCGGGGGGGTGGGGACCACCTCCGCCGGGAGGCCGCGCTCGCGCGCCACCTCCTCGGCCCAGAGCGCGTGGTGGGTGGTGGCGAAGACGAAGAAAGCGCGCTTCATCGGATGTTTCCCCCGTAAGTGGCAGCTCCGCCCCGGGTTCCCCCCTTGCGCGGGCCGCGCCGCGGGGCTACACTCCGCTGTTTCGCGCCTCGCCCGCGCCGACCCAGGACTCCGCCGGTGCCCTTTCCGCCCGTCCCCGAGCAGCTCGACGCCATTCGCCAGGGGGCGCTGGAGATCGTCCCCGAGGACGAGCTGGCGCGCAAGCTGGAGCGCTCGGCCGCCGCGGACCGCCCGCTGGTGGTGAAGCAGGGGTTCGACCCCACCCGGCCGGACCTGCACATCGGCCACGCCGTCTCCATCCGCAAGCTGCGCACGTTCCAGGAGCTGGGGCACCAGGTGGTGTTCGTGGTGGGCGACTCCACCGCCCTGATCGGCGACCCCTCGGGGCGCAACGAGCTGCGCCCGCCGCTCTCCGAGGAGGAGGTGCGCGCCAACGCCCGCACCTACACCGACCAGGTCTTCAAGCTACTCGACCCCGAGCGCACCCGCATCGAGTTCAACTCCAGCTGGCTGGCGCCGCTGCGCCTGGCCGAGCTGCTGCGGCTGACGGCGCAGTACACGGTGGCGCGCATGCTGGAGCGCGAGGACTTCGCCCGGCGCCACGCCGAGAACCGGCCGATCTCGCTGGTGGAGTTCATGTACCCGCTGATGCAGGCGTACGACTCGGTGGCGCTCTCGGCCGACGTGGAGCTGGGCGGCTCCGACCAGAAGTTCAACCTGCTGGTGGCCCGTGCCATCCAGGAGCGCTACGGCCAGGCGCCGCAGGTGTGCCTGCTGATGCCCCTGCTGCGCGGCGCCGACGGGCGCAAGATGTCGAAGTCGTACGACAACTACGTGGGGCTGGCGGACCCGCCCGGCGAGCAGTACGGCCGCACCCTCTCCATCTCCGACGACCTGCTGGAGGAGTGGTGGACGCTGGCCTCCGGCGCCGCCGGGGCGGAGCTGGAGGAGGGGCTGCGCCTGGCCCGCACCGACCCGTACCGGGCCAAGCGCCTGCTGGCCGCGCGGGTGGTGGCCGCTTACCACGGCGGCGACGCCGCCGGGCGGGCCGCGGAGGAGTTCGACGCCCTCTTCCGCCGCCACGAGCTCCCGGCGGAGATGCCCGAGCACGAGGTGGACCCGGGGGACCCCGCCCTCCTCCCCGAGGGCGGGACGGTGCTGGTGGCGCGGCTGCTGGCGCGGGTGGGGCTGGCCTCCTCGAACTCCGACGCCGTGCGCCAGGTGGAGCAGGGCGCGGTGGCAGTGGACGGGGAGAAGGTGGCCGGGCGCGAGGCGCGGGTGGCCGCCGCGGGCGAAGTGGTGCTGCAGCGCGGGAAGCGGCACTTCGCCCGGGTGCGCTTCCGCCCCTCCGCCTG